>NZ_JALCZC010000028.1:0-48203 GCF_022690805.1 Anaeromyxobacter sp. SG66 | reverse complement strand
CCTGCGGCGAGAGCGGTTCGCCGACGCCCTCGCCGCGCTGGGCCCGCGGCCGGCCGCCGGCGAGGAGGACGTCGACGCGCTGCTCCTCCGCGCGGTCCTCCTGACGAGCAGCGGCGACCTGGCGGGCGCGGAGCACGTCTGCGCGCGCATCCTCGAGCGCGACGAGCTCAACGCCGAGGCCCACTACCTCCGCGCGCTCTGCCGCGAGCACGCGGGCGACCCGCTCGCCGCCGCGGACCACGATCGCTACGCGCTCTACCTGGACCCGACGTTCGCGATGCCGCGCCTCCACCTCGGCCTCCTCGCGAAGCGCGCCGGCGATCTCGAGCTCGCGCGTCGGGAGCTCGCGCGCGCCCGCGTGCTGCTCGCCGGCGAGGACGGGTCGCGCATCCTCCTGCTCGGCGGCGGGTTCACGCGCGAAGGGCTGCTGGAGGTGTGCCGCGCCGAGCTCGGCGCATCCGGGGGGACGGCGTGAGCGACGAGACGACCCTCGAGGGAACGGTCGCCGCGCTGCGGGCGGCCTTCGACGCCGCGTTCGCGGCGCCCTCCCAGGGGGCACGGCGCGATCTGGTCCCGCTGCTCGCGCTCCGCGCGGGCGGCGCCGAGCTCGCGGTCCGCGTGCTCGAGAGCGCCGGGCTCCTCCCGGCGAGGGTCGTCGTGCCGGTCCCGAGCCGGCGGCCCGAGGTGCTCGGCGTCTGCGGCCACCGCGGGGCGGTCCTGCCCGTGTTCAGCCTCGCCCGGTTGCTCGGGCTCCCCGACGCCGGCGAGGCGCCGCGGTGGATGCTGCTCGCTGGCCGCGAGGAGCGGGTCGCGCTGGCGTTCGAGGCGATCGAGGGGCACGTGCTCGTGCCGCCGTCGGCGCTGCAGCGGGCGGCGGGGGAGGGGCTGGGCCACCTCCCGGAGATCGCGGAGCTGGGCGGCGCGGGGCGTCCGGTGGTGAGCCTCCCATCGGTCCTGCGCGCCATCACGGAACACCGACCTGGAGAGTGACATGGAGCGAAGGCTCACGTTCTCGCAGAAGCTCGCGCTGGGGTTCGCCCTCGTCGTCGTGGTCGCGCTCGCGATCGCGGGCGTCGCCGTCCTCTCCCTCCGCGAGACGGTGGCGAGCAAGGACGCGGTCATCGAGCTCGCGGCGCGGCGGCTCGTGAGCGCCGAGCGCCTGAACGCGATGAGCTTCAGGAAGGCGGCGGAGGCGCGGGCGTACGTCATGACGAACGACGCGCGCTACCTCGAGGCGATGCGGACGGCGCGGGGGGAGATGCGCCGCGTCCTCGACGAGCTGCTCGCGCAGGAGCACGACGACGCGCTCCGCCGGCTGCTCGACGAGGTCGCCCGCGTCGAGGGGGAGCACGGGGCCGCGGTGGACGCGATCCTCGCGGACGCTCCCCGGGAGAAGCTCGAGGTCTCGGCGGCGCGGCTCGAGCGGGACGTGAGGCCCCTGCGCGAGCGGCTCAACGCCGCGGTCGAGACCTACATCGCCCGGCAGCGCGAGCTGCTCGAGGCGCGGCGGCGCCAGTCCACCGAGGCGGCGGCCGACGCGAGCCGGGTGGTGGTGGTCCTCTCGGTCGCCGGCGTCGCCCTCGCGGCCGCGCTCGCGATCCTGCTCGGGCGCACGCTCTCGCGCCAGATCGCCGGGGCGGTCCGCCACGTGGAGACGTCCTCCGCCGAGCTCAAGGCGGCCGCGGGCCAGCAGGCGACCGGCGCGAAGCAGCAGGCGAGCGCGATGGCCGAGATCACGACCACCATCAACGAGCTGCTCGCGACCTCGCGGCAGATCTCGGAGAGCTCCCAGCGCGTCGCGTCCATCGCGTCCGACACCGCCTCCGCCGCCCGGACCGGGGATCACGCGGTCCAGCGCAGCCAGGAGGCGGTGGGGGGCATCCGCCGCCAGGTGGAGCTCATCGTCGATCACATGCTCGACCTCGGCCGCAAGTCGCAGCACATCGGCGGCGTCGTCGAGATCATCAACGAGCTCGCCGAGCAGACCAACATCCTCGCCATCAACGCCACCATCGAGGCGGCGGGCGCGGGCGAGGCGGGGAAGCGGTTCCAGGTGGTCGCCGAGGAGATCCGCAAGCTCGCCGACCGCGTCGCCGGCTCGACGAAGGACATCCGCGTGCTCGTGGACGAGGTCCGGGCCGCGGTGAACACGACGGTGATGGCCACGGAGAGCGGCTCCAAGGCAGCCGAGGCGGGCGCGCGCCAGTTCGCGGAGCTGGCCGCCGCGTTCTCCCAGATCGCGCGCCTCGTCGGCTCGACCACCGACTCCGCCCGCGAGATCGAGCTCTCCACGAAGCAGCAGGCGACCGCGGTCGAGCAGGTGAACGAGGCGATCGCGAACGTCGCGCAGGCGACGCGCGAGGCGGAGGCGAGCTCCGGGCAGTCCCTGCAGACCGCCTCCGAGCTCGCGGCGATGTCCCGCGACCTCGCCCGGCTCGTGCAGAAGCGCGACGCCGCGTGAGCGCGATGGCCCGCGATCGCTACAAGTACTTCCGGATCGAGGCGCGCGAGCTGCTCGACGGGCTCTCGCGCGGGCTCCTCGAGCTCGAGCGGTCGCCGGAGGACCGCGCGGTGGTCGCGCGGCTGCTCAGGCTCGCGCACACGCTCAAGGGCGCGGCGCGGGTGGTGCAGATCCAGGGGATCGGCGACCGCGCGCACGCGGCCGAGGACGCGCTCGCCGCGCACCGCGACGCGGGCGACCCGCCCGTGCCTCGCGAGCGGACGGACGAGCTCCTGCGCCTCGTGGACGAGATGTCCGCCGCGGTCACCGCGCTCGATCAGCCGTCGCCGCCGCCCACCGCGCCCGCGCCGGGGGACGCGGCGCCCTCCGCGCGCCCGGACGGGCCGATCCGCACCGTGCGCGTCGATCTCCACGAGGTGGACGCCGTCGTCGAGACCACGCTCGAGGCGGGCGTCCACCTCGCGACCCTCCGGCGGCAGCTCGGGACGCTCGATCACGCGAAGGAGATCGCGCGGGCCCTGGCCGATCAGCTCTCGGTGCGGCGCGGCGAAGGCGGCCCGCCGCCCGCGCGCCTGCGGCCGCTCGTCGACGAGCTCGCGCGGACGCTCGATGGGGCGCACCGCGCGCTCGACGTCCGGGCGGATCAGGCCGAGCGCGAGCTCGGAGAGGTCCGGCACGCCGCCGACAGGCTCCGGCTCCTGCCGGCCAGGGCCATCGCGGGGCCGCTCGAGCGCGCGACCCGGGACGCCGCGCGCGCGCTCGAGCGCACGGTGACCTTCGAGCTCGCGGGCGGCGGCGTGCGCGTGGAGGCGAACGTCCTCACGGCGATGCGCGAGGCGCTCCTGCACGCGGTGCGCAACGCCGTGGCGCACGGGATCGAGCCGGCGGCCGAGCGCGCCGCGCGCGGGAAGGCCGCGCCGGGCCGGGTCCGGATCGAGGTAGAGCGGCGCGGGACGCGGGTCGCGTTCCGCTGCGTGGACGACGGGCGCGGGGTCGATCTCGAGGCGGTCCGGGCCGCCGCCGCGCGCAAGGGGCTCGTCTCCGCCGCCGACTCTGCCGCGCTCGACGACGCGGCGCTCACCGCGCTCCTCCTGCGAGGCGGCCTCTCGACGAGCGCCACCGTCACGGACGTCGCCGGGCGCGGGGTGGGGCTGGACGTCGTGCGCGACGTCGCCGCGCGCCTTCACGCGGAGGTCGCGATCCGCACCGAGCGCGGGCGCGGGACGCAGGTGGAGGTGGTCGTGCCCGAGTCGCTCACGGCCCTCACCGCGCTGCAGGTGGAGGCCTCGGGGGCGGTGGCGGCGGTGCCGCTCGACGCCGTCCGGAGCGCGACGTTCCTCGAGAGCGACCGCGTGGCGCACACGGCCGAGGGGGCGGCCGTCGCCCTCGGCGGCGCGCTCCTGCCGTTCGTTCCGCTCGCGAGCGTGCTCGGCCGCCCTCGGCCGTCCGGCTCCCGCCGCGCCTGGTCCGCGGTGGTCGTCGAGGCGGCGGGGGGACGCATCGTCCTGGGGACCGATCGCCTGGTGGGCACCGCGGAGGTCGTGGTGCGCCCGCTGCCGGCGTACCTGCGGCTCGATCCGGCCGTGGCGGGCGCGGCGCTCGACGGCGAGGGGAACCCGCGCCTCGTCCTCGATCCGGCAGGGCTCGTCGCGGCGGCGCGGGGCCGCTCCACCCAGGTGGAGGAGGCGCGCGCGCCGCGGGCGCCGATCCTGGTCGTCGACGACTCGCTCACGACGCGCATGCTCGAGCAGAGCATCCTCGAGTCCGCGGGGCACGAGGTGGACCTCGCCGTCTCCGCCGAGGAGGCGCTCGAGAAGGCGCGCACCCGGAGGTTCGGGCTCTTCCTCGTCGACGTCGAGATGCCCGGCATGGACGGGTTCGAGTTCGTGCGCGTGACGCGCGCGGACCCCCGGCTCTCGTCCACCCCGGCGATCCTCGTGACGTCCCGGGGGGCGCCGGAGGACCGGGCGCGCGGCCTCGCCGCGGGGGCGAGCGCGTACGTGGTGAAGAGCGAGTTCGATCAGGCGCGCCTGCTCGCGACCATCGAGGAGCTCCTGGGGTGACCGTGCCGATACGCGTGCTCGTCGTGGAGGACTCGCTCACCGTCCGCAAGCGCCTCGTCGAGGTGCTGTCGTCGGACCCGGAGCTCCAGGTCGTGGGCGAGGCCGAGGACGGGCGGCGCGGGATCGAGCTGTGCCAGCGGCTCCGGCCGGACGTCGTCACCCTCGACATGATGATGCCCGTGATGACCGGCGTCGCCGCGGCCGAGTACATCATGGCGTACTGCCCGACGCCCATCCTCGTCGTCTCCGCGTCGACGAACCGCGGAGAGCTCTTCCGCACCTACGACGCCCTCGCGGCGGGCGCCATCGACGTGCTGGACAAGCCGCTCGGGACGGAGCCCGACGGGGTCTGGGAGGAGCGGCTCCGCGGCACGGTGAAGCTCATCTCGCGCATCAAGGTGATCACGCACCCGCGCGCGCGGCTCGGGGCCATGTCGCAGCCGGCCGCGGCGGCGCCGCTCGCGGGTGAGCCGGCGGGCCCGACGCGGCTCGTCGCGATCGGCGGCTCGACCGGCTCGCCGGCGGCGGTGGTGGAGATCCTCCGCCGGCTCCCGCCGGAGTTCCCGCACCCGATCCTGCTCGTCGTGCACATCAACGAGCCCTTCGGCATCGCGTTCGCCGAATGGCTGGACGGGCTCTCCCCGCTGCGCGTCCGGTATGCGCGCGACGGCGAGCGCCTCGCCGAGCGCGGACCCTCGACGGTCCTCATGGCGCCCCCGGGCCGGCACCTCGCCGTCGAGCGGGGGGTCCTCAGGCTCGACGACGGTCCCGAGCGTCACAGCTGCAAGCCCTCGGTGGACGTGCTGTTCGAGTCGATCGCGCGCGACGGCGGCGCGGGCGCGCTCGCCTGCCTGCTCACCGGCATGGGGCGCGACGGCGCGCAGGGCCTCCTCGCGATCCGGCGGGCGGGCGGGGCCACGATCGCCCAGGACGAGGCGACCTCGGTGGTGTTCGGCATGCCCCGCGAGGCCATCCTCCTCGGTGCGGCGCAGCGCGTCCTGCCGATCCATGAGATCGGCGCGGCGATCGCGGCGCGCGCCGGCACGCCCAGGAGGTCGCCATGAGCGCCGTCCTGGTCGTCGACGACAGCCTGACCGTGAGGATGCACCTCGAGGAGGCCTTCTCCGCCGCGGGGTTCGAGCCCGTCCTCGCCGCCGACGTCGCGAGCGCGCGCCGCGCCCTCGCGTCCCGGCCGTTCGCGCTCGCCGTGCTCGACGTGCTCCTCCCCGACGGCGACGGCCTGGAGCTGCTCGCCGAGATCAAGGGCTCCCCGCAGCACGCGGGGACGCCGGTCGTGCTCCTCTCCACGGAGGCGGAGGTCCAGCACCGCGTGCGCGGCCTCCAGACGGGCGCGGACGAGTACGTGGGCAAGCCGTACGACGCGGCGCAGGTCGTGGCCCGCGCCCGCGAGCTCGTGCGCCGCCGCGCCGGCGCCGACCTGGGCGCCGCCGCGCGGCCGGTGCTGCTCGTGGACGACAGCGTGACGGCCCGGGAGGAGCTGCGCGACGCGCTCGAGCGCGCGGGGCTGCAGGTGGTGACCGTCGGCAGCGGCGAGGAGGGGCTCCGCGTCGCCGCCGAGCGGCGGCCGCGCGCCATCGTCGTCGACGGCGTGATGCCCGGGATGGACGGCGCCACGTTCATCCGGGAGATCCGCGCCGACGCGGCGCTCCGCACGACCCCCTGCATCCTGCTCACCGCGTCGGGTTCCGTGGGCGAGCTCAGCGCGCTCGACGCCGGGGCCGACGCCTACGTCCGCAAGGACGAGGACGGGAACGAGCTCGTGCTCGCGCGGCTCCAGGCGCTGCTCCGGAGCGCGACCTCGGCCCCCGAGGAGACCGCGGCCGGCGCGCCCACGGCGAGGCGCATCCTCGTCCTCGGGGCGAGCACCGCCCCGCTCGGCGACGTCGCCGAGACGCTGCGCCTCGAGGGGCACGACGTGGTGACGGCCGCCACGTCCGAGGAGGCCCTCGCGCTCCTCGCGGTGGATCGGGTCGACGCGATCCTGGTGGAGGCGACGCGGCAGGGAGACGCCTCGGCCGCCGCGTGCCTGCGCATCCGGGGCGACGCCAGGTGGCGCCACGTGCCGCTCCTCGTGGTCGGCGAGCGCTCGGAGCCGGAGGCCACGGTGGACGCGCTCGCGGGCGGCGCCGACGACTACGTGCCGCTGTCGAGCGGGCCGCTCGTGGCGCGCGCGCGCGTCCACGCCCAGCTGCGCCGCAGCCAGTTCGAGGACGAGAACCGGACGCGCGAGGGGTACGCGCGCAGCGCGGCGATCCTGGAGACGATCTCGGACGCGTTCTTCGCGGTCGGGCGGGACTGGCGCTTCGTGTACGTGAACCACGCGCTCGAGGAGATGGTGGGGGCCCCGCGCGACGCGCTCGCCGGCGAGGTCCTCTGGGAGCGCTGCCCGTTCCTCGCCCGGGGCCAGCCGCGCGCGGAGCTGGACCGGGCGGTCGAGGGCCAGGTGCCGGTGACGTTCGAGGCGCGCGAGCCGGGAGAGCGGTGGATCGAGGTCCGCGCGTTCCCGCACCGCGACGGCCTCACCGCCTACCTGCGCGACGTCACCGAGCGGCGGCGCACGCAGGAGGTGCAGGCGCACCTCCTCGGCATCACGGGCCACGATCTCAGGACGCCTATCTCGGTGGTGCGCGTCTCCCTCGACGTCGCGCTCCGCGACCCGCAGCTCTCCGAGCGGCACCGGCGCGTGCTCGGGCGCGCCGCCGGGGCGGCGGCGCGGATGTCACGACTCGTGAATGACCTGCTGGACTACTCGAGGGCCCGGCTCGGACGGGGGATCCCGATCGCGCCGCAGCCGACCGATCTCGACGCCATCTGCCGGGACATCGTCGAGGAGGTGAGCAGCGCGAACGGCGGCCGGAAGATCGCGTACCACCCCGGCGCCGACGGGTCGGGCGAGTGGGATCCGGATCGCATCGGACAGGTGCTCACGAACCTGCTCACGAACGCGGTGCGCTACAGCCAGGAGGGCGCGGCGGTGTCGCTCGCGTGGAGCGCGGAGGGAGACCGCAGGGTCATCGCGGTGCACAACGAGGGGTCCCCCATCGACCCCGCGCTCCTCGCCAACATGTTCGAGCCGTTCGAGCGCGGCCGCACGGCCGCGAGCGGCGGGGCGGGACTCGGCCTCTTCATCGTGAGGGAGATCGTGCGCGCCCACGGGGGGAGCGTGGCGGTCACCTCCGAGGCGGGGCGGGGCACGACGTTCTACGTGAACCTGCCGGCGCGCGCGGGCTGAGGCACCGGCGCCGTCCCCACCTCGACGCTCGTCACCCGTCTCCTGGGGCGTTCAGGTCCCGCGCTGGATGAGCTCGACCTTGTAGCCGTCGGGGTCCTGCACGAAGGCGATGACGGTCGTGCCGTGCTTCATCGGCCCGGCCTCGCGGGTGACCACGCCCCCGCGCCGCTTGATCTCCGCGCACGCGGCGTAGGCGTCCGGCACCTCGAGGGCGACGTGGCCGTAGCCGCTGCCGAGATCGTAGGAGCTCGTGTCCCAGTTGTGCGTGAGCTCGAGCGCCGCGTGCTCGGACTCGGGACCGTAGCCCACGAACGCGAGCGTGAAGCGGCCGTCCGGGTAGTCCTGCCGGCGCAGGAGCTTCATCCCCAGGATCTCGGTGTAGAACGCGATGGAGCGCTCGAGATCGCCGACGCGGAGCATGGTGTGGAGGATGCGCACGATCGTCTCCTCGCCGCCGGTTCGAGGTCGCGGCGGTCGTGGATTAGCACGGGACCCGGGGAGACGCGACCACGGCGGCGTACGGCCCTCGCAGGGGCCGCACGCTCGCCCGCCGCGGCGCTCAGCGGAGATACTTCTGCGCCGCCAGGGCGGCGATGGTGCCGTCGGCCACCGCGGTGGTGATCTGCCGGAACCGCTTCACGCGGATGTCGCCCGCGGCGTACACGCCGGGGATCTCGGTCTCCATGTCGTCGGTCGTCTTCACGTAGCCGCTCGGGGCGAGCTTGACGTAGCGCGCGAGGAGGTCGGTGCGCGGTACCATCCCGATGAACACGAACACGCCGTCGGTCGGGAGCCGCTTTCGCTCCTGGGTCCGCAGCGCCTCGACCTCGAGCGCCTCGAGCGCCGTCTCGCCGTGGAACGCCCGCGGCTCGTGTCCGAACAGGACCTGGATCTTCGGGTTCGTGAGCGCCTCGCTCACCGAGGCCGGCTCCGCCTGGAACTGCTCGAACTGGTGGACGATGGTGACGCTCCGCGCGAACTGCGTGAGGAAGAGCGCCTCCTCCACGGCGGAGTTCCCGCCGCCGATGACGTGGATGTCCTTGCCCTCGAAGTAGGCGCCGTCGCAGGTCGCGCAGTAGGAGATGCCGCGGCCCTTGAACGTGTCCTCTCCCGGGACCCCGAGCGGGCGCGGCTTCGCGCCGGTCGTCACGATCACCGCGCGCGCCTCGACCGTCTCCGACTCGTCCAGCTCGAGCGTCTTCACGAAGGGCGCGAGGTCGTGCGCCGTGATCTCGACCGAGCGGCGGATCTTCGCGCCGAAGCGCTCGGCTTGCCTCGCGAACGCCAGCGAGAGCTCGGAGCCGTGGATGTCCTCCGGGAAGCCGGGGTAGTTCGACACCTTGTGGGTCGTCTTCACCTGCCCGCCCGGGATGCTCTCGTCGATCACGAGCGTCCTGAGCCTCGCGCGCGCCGCGTAGATGGCGGCGGTGAGTCCGGCGGGTCCAGCCCCGATGACGACGACGTCGTAGCGCTCGTTCATGGCCAGGAGCTCCCGCTCAGGTGAGCAGCGCCTCGACGGCGGACTTCAGCGCGGACCGCTTGATGTCCTCGCCGGTCATGCGCGCCCCCACCTCGCGCCCGCCCTTGAAGAAGACGAGGGTCGGGCTGCCGGTGACCCCGAGCTGCGTCGCGAGCTCGCGGTTGCCCTGCCGGAAGACCTTGAGGAACCGCGCCCTGCCCGCGAACTGCTCGGCGACCGCCTCGAACTTGGGCGCGAGCGCCTCGCAGGGCGGGCACTCGGTGGAGAAGAAGTCGAGCACGACCGGGGTCTCTGCCCCGAGCACGCGCTCCTCGTACTGCGCGGCGTTGATCTCCTCGACGGATGCGGCCATCGGACCTCCAGGCAGACCTCTCCCGTCCGGAGGATCCGGAGGCCGGGGGAGGTGAGGGTGGGAAAAGGAGCGGGGCGGACCCCGCGGTGCTTCAGTCGTGGCAGCCCGAGACGAGCGGGGATGCCTTGGCGCAGCACTGCGCGACCTTCTCCGGCGCGCAGCAGGTGGGCTTCTTGAGCGTGGTGAGCAGCTTCATCGCGCTCTCCTTCAGGGTGCGAGGTGGGACTCGATCTTCTCCTTCAGGGCGCGAGCGGCGTCGCAGTCCTCACACGGTGCGTCCGGCTTCACCTTGTGTGTCTGGCAAGTCGCGAGGCAGTTCACGAGCGACTGGACCATGATCCGCAGCTCCTTAGGGGAGAGCTGCAGGACCGTCTGCGTTGCCGCGGGGACCATGTGCGCCTCCAGGAACGGGTGCGTCGGATCCTCACGCCGTTGAGTACGAGCCGCTGAGGGCACGCGGGGTTCGCGACATGCGGTCGCAGGCGGGGTGGCGCCCCCCGGGATGTGACCCGGGACGGTCCGCATCCCGCCCGGTCAGGTATCGAGGCCGTAGTACCGCGCGCCCAGCCCGTAGAGCTCGACGACGGGGCGGCAGTCGGGCGCGAGCGGCGTCCCCTCCCGATCCCACGCGATGGCGCCGCAGCCACCGCCGCAGACCGGCGCGGAGGCGCACCCCGCGCAGCCCGGGATCGTGAGCGTGCTGCGCGACCGCCAGCGCGCGATCGCGGCCTCGTCCCGCGAGACGACCGGGTAGTAGCGGCCGAGCATGTGGGCCGGGTGGCCGACGGTCGCCGTGCAGCCGTACAGGCTCCCGTCGGGGCCGAAGGCCCACTCCTTCTTCGCCGCCGGGCAGGCGTCGAAGTTCGGCGCCGGCAGCTCGCCCGTGTCGGAGAGGTGGCCGATGCCGTGGAACCGCGGTCGGTGGAAGCGGCGGAGCACCGGGTGCGCCTCGGCGAGCTCGAGGTAGTGGGCCCAGAGCTCGACGCGATCGAAGAGGTCCTCGCGGCGCTGGCGCGAGGCGCAGCCGAACAGCTCGTAGTTCCGGCCCACCTGCGTCTTGAAGCGCGAGGCCGGCAGCTCGAGCCAGCCCTTCGCGTCCGCGAGCTCGGCGAGCTCCGGGAGCGCGGGCAGGTTCTGGCGATCTGCGACCACGCGCAGGTTCACGGGGATCCGGGCGCGGACGAGCGCGTCGATGCCCGCCACGATCCGGTCGAAGGTGCCTCGCCCGCTCGCGTGTGGCCGCCGCGCGTCATGGACCTTTCGCGGGCCGTCGAGCGTGACCTGCACCTCCTTGACCGGGCCCGCGGCGAGCGCGGGGAGGAAGGCCTCGAGATCGTGGCCGTTCGTGACGAACGCGAGCGAGAGGCCCCGCTCCCCCGCGCTGCGGAGGAAGTGTCCGATCCGCTCGTGGTGCGCGGGCGTGTCACGCAGCGGCTCGCCGCCGAAGAGCGTCACGTAGGGCCGCGGCGTCTCGGCGGCGTGGTTCGCGTCCACGTAGGCGAAGAACGCCTCGACCGCCTCCGGCCGCATGAGCGTCGCCGCGGAGGGGTCGAAGACCTCCTGGTAGCAGTAGGTGCACGCGAGGTTGCAGCCGAAGCTCGGGACCACGATGAGCTGCGTCGGCGCCCGCGCGGCCTCCTTCTCGAAGTCGGCGCGCGCGCGCGCGAGGAGCGCGCGGTCGTCGTCGTCGGACTCGACCACGAAGGCCGCGGCGCGGAGCGTCTCCTCGGGCAGCGACGCGGGGAGCGGCCCGCCCCGATCCAGCGCGCGGAGGGCGGCGGCGTCCTCGGCGGCGACGAGCGCGGCCTGGCCGGTGAGCGGCTGCACCAGGAGCACCTGGACGGAGCCGGGGATGGGCGCGACGAGGGTGGAGCGCGAGAGGCGCATCGAGGCCTTCTCCGGCGCTAAGGGCGCCGGCCCTTCACGGTGATCGAGAGGACGCGCACGCCGCCCTTCTCGTAGGGCGCCGTGCGGCGCAGCACGCTCACCTCGGCGAGGCCGGCCGCGGCGATGGCGGCGAGGTAGTCCGCCTCCGGGATGGCGCCCCCGTAGCATGCGGCCCAGGCGGCCGGGTCGTTGCGCACGGAGTCGGGGAGGGCGGTCTCCGAGACGACGTCGGAGACGACGAAGCGCCCGCCGGAGCGGAGCAGGCGGTGCACCTCCCGGTACACGGCGGCCTTGTCCGGCGCGTGGTTGATGGCGCAGTTCGAGACGACGACGTCGGCCTCGCCGTCCGGCAGCGTCACGGCGGCGAGGTCCGCGCGCACGAGCCGCACCTGCGCGAGGCCTCCCGCGAGCTCGCGCGCCGCCGCGATCATCGCCGCGTTCGCGTCGACGCCGATCGCGCGCCCGCCGGGGCCCACGGCCGCGGCCGCGCGCAGGAGCTCGCGCCCGCGGCCGCAGCCGAGATCCACGAGCGTCTCGCCCGCGCCGGGCGCGGCGTGCTCGAGCACGCTCCCGCAGGAGAGCGAGCCCGCCGTGCTGGCGAGGGGGGAGTACCGGGCCTCGAGCGCGCGGTCGAGGTGCGAGGGGGCGTCGCCGGGGAGGGGCATGTCGGGAGTCTCGCTCCCGGGAGAGCCAGCGGGAAGCGCGGAGGTTCGTGGCGACGGGACGAGGACCCTGGTATGCACACGCGGGTCGAGGGCGGCCACCACGAGGGGACGGCGCCGCCCGGTTTCAGCGTTCGGACACCTGACGATGCTGAGGGCGAGGACCGAGGGCCATCGAGGCGGCGAGCGGACCGCGACCGCCACCCGCGCGATCCCCACCCACTGGGAGCTCGCCCGCGCCTCGCTGTGGCTCGGCACGATCGGGTTCGGCGGCGGGGTGAGCGTGCTCGGGATGATCGGGCACCTCGCGGTCGATCGCCGCCGCTGGCTGACGGAGCGGGAGTTCGCCAACACCACCACCGTGTCGCAGATGCTCCCGGGCGGCGCCGCCGCGAACGCGCTCGCGCACGTCGGCCTCCGGCTGCGCGGGATGAGCGGGGCGCTCGCGGCGTACGTCGGCTTCGTGCTGCCGGGGGCGCTCCTCACGCTCGCCCTCGCGTGGGCCTACGTCCGGTTCGGCGTGCAGCCGCGCGCGGAGGTGGTCCTCTCGGGCCTCAACGCGGCCGTGGTGGGCATCGTGGCGGCGCTCGCGCTGCGCATGGTCCGGACGTCGATCGGACGGCCCTGGCAGATGGGCGTCGCGGCGGTGGCGCTCCTGCTCAGCATCGCCGGCGGGGCGGCCTCCGGCGAGATCGCGGCGCTCGGGATCGCCTCCGGGCTCGTCATCGACCTCATGCTGAAGCGCGCGCGGCTCGCCCGCATCCGCCGGGCGCCCCGCAAGCCGTCTCCGCCGGTGGCGCTGCCGGACGAGGGTCAGCCGCTCGAGCCGCTGCATGAGACGCGCGGCGCGGACGGGGGCGCTCCGCTCGCGGTGGTGGCTCCCCTCGGCCTCCTCACCCAGGCCGGCGTCGGCGGCCTCGTCGCGATCGGCGCGCTCTTCTTCCGCATCGGGCTCGGCGCGTACGGCGGCGGGTTCGCGATCGTGCCCCACCTGCACGCCACGGTGGTGGACGCGGGCTGGATCACCGAGCAGCAGTTCAGGAGCGCCATCGCCGTCGGGAAGCTCACCCCGGGGCCGGTGCTCCTCATGGCGACCTTCATCGGCTACGTCGCGCGCGGGTTCCCCGGCGCGATCGTGGCGACGGTCGGGATCTTCGCCGCGCCCTTCGCGCTCGTGGTCGTGCTCGGGGGCTGGCTCCTGCGCATGCGCTCGCGGCGGGCGATCCGCGCCGCGCTGCGCGGCCTCACCCCGGCGGTCGTGGGGCTCATGGCCGCCGCCGCGGTCACCCTCGGCGCGTCGATGCGCGGCCCCGCCGACGTCGGGATCGCCGTCGCCACCACGCTCACGCTGTCGCGCTTCCGGATGAGCCCCGTCCTCGTGCTCGTCACCGCCGGGGCCGTCCGCTGGGCCCTGACGCTGGCGGGGGTGTGAGGGGCACGTGCGCGTGGGCGTTCCGGCCTCCCCTGTGCTATATCCGCCGACCCGTAGTCGATGGCCCCGTAGCTCAGCTGGATAGAGCGGCGGTTTCCTAAACCGTAGGCCGTGGGTTCGAGTCCCGCCGGGGCCACTTCTCTCGTACGGGTTTTCTCGCAACGCGAGCTCGCGACTGCGGACGATCCAGCGACGACGAGCCAAAGTGACAGCGCAGTAGTTGCTCTCACGGTTCACCCCTGGGCGATGGTCGCGGGGGCATGACCCCCGCCCGCACTGTCCGTTAAGAGCGCCCCTTCCGGAGGTCGCCCGGTAGCCGGCGCGCCAGGTAGCCGGCGCGGCGTTTACGCCCCCGCCAGGCACCCCGCGTGTAGGTGACTTGGTTCCATGTGCTCTCGGTGCAAGCCTCTCCCCCACTGGCGTGCGTCCATACGGTCGCCCTGGACTCGAAGAGGTGGGCGCCTGCCCGCACGCACGAATCGATTGGCTCGTCTCGGTGGGGGTCCCAATGCAGCTCTGTTCTCGAAGGGTTCTCTGGCTCGCTTCGGCACTGATCGGCGCGCTCGCGGCGGCTCCTGCGCTAGGAGCCGGCGCGCCCCGATGCGAGGTGACTGCCAGGACGTCCGGCGATCAGTCCGTGACGGAGGGGGCGATCTCGGGTGGAACGTTCGTTCCGACGACGGTCACGCTCAACGCGGAGCCGTCACAGCCGAAGGCGGTCGCGTACTCGTGGGCTCAGGACGCGAATGACGCATACGCCGTCGTCCTGAGCGATCCCGGCGCCGCGAAGCCGACCTTCACCGCTCCCAACGTCCGGGCGGCGGGCACCACCCTCCACTTCACCGTGACCGTGAGGGGCTGCGACCCGCTCCAGACCCAGACCGCGACGACGACGGTCACCATCACGGACGTCAACAGCCCGCCGCTCGCCGCGGCGAGCGCCCCGTCGTCCGTGAACGAAGGTGACCTGTTCCTCCTCGACGGCCGCGGCTCGAGCGATCCCGACGGTGATCCGCTGACCTACCGCTGGGAGCGGGTCGTCGCGGGGAGCGTCGAGCAGGTCGGGACGACGGCGGCGGTCGAGCTCGCGGCGCCCCCGGTGCCTTACCCCGGCGGCGCCAGCTTCACGTACCGGCTCACGGTCTCCGACGGCTCGCTCTCGAGCTCGGCGGAGGTGGTCGTCACGGTCAAGTGGGTGAACGACCCGCCGGTCGCGAACGCCGTGTGCACGTCCCCCGTGAACGAGGGCGCCTCGATCCTGCTGGACGGCGCATCTCCCTCGAAGCCCTCCACGGATCCCGACGACGGCATCGCCTCGTACGCCTGGCGCCAGACCTCGGGCGGCCCGGACGCGAACCTCGCGGCGGAGGCGCTGTCGTACCCCGCGCTCGCCTTCGATGCGCCCCGGCTCACGGTGGGCCATGGCGACACGATGACGTTCGAGCTGAAGGTCACCGACAACGGCAGCCTGTTCAGCACCGACAGCTGCGAGGTCGTCGTGAAGGACGTGACCGCGCCGGTGCTGAACCCGCCGAACATCACGCGTGAGGCCACCTCGGCCTCCGGGGCGACCGTCGTCTTCTCGATCAAAGGCGACGACGCCTTCGACGGTGAGGTGCCGGCCGTGTGCGTCCCGCAATCCGGCACGACGTTCCCGCTCGGGGATAGCGTCGTGCAGTGCGCGGCGTCGGACAAGGCAGGGAACAGGACGGGAGCGAGCTTCACCGCGTCGATCGTCGACACGACGCCGCCGGACGTGACCGTCCCGGCGAGCCTCACGGAGGAGGCGACGAGCGCCGCGGGCGCCGCGGTGACGTTCGGCGCCTCCGCGTCGGATCTCGTCGACGGCGCCGTGACGCCCGTGTGCACGCCCGCCTCCGGCAGCACGTTCGCGCTCGGGACGACCACGGTCTCCTGCACGGCGACCGACGCGCACGGCAACGGGAGCGGCCCGAAGACGTTCACGGTGACGGTCCGGGACACGACCCCGCCCGCCGTCACAGTCCCCGGCGATCTCACGACGCTCGCGACGAGCGCGCAGGGTGCGCCGGTGTCGTTCGCCGCCTCCGCGACCGACCTCGTCGACGGCGCCGTGACGGCGAGCTGCACGCCGCAGTCCGGGAGCACCTTCGCCCCCGGCACGACGACCGTGTCCTGCACCGCGAGCGATTCCCGCGGGAACGCGGCGACGCCGAAGACGTTCACCGTGACCGTCCAGTTCGCGTTCCTCGGCTTCTTCCAGCCGGTGGACGACCTCCCGCTCGTGAACGCCGTGAAGAACGGCGCCACGGTGCCGGTGAAGTGGAAGCTGCAGGGGCAGGGCGGGGTCGAGATCACCGACCTCTCGGCCGTCGACCTGAAGAGCACGAAGGTCCAGAGCATCGCCTGCGCCGCGCTCACCTCGCTCGAGTCGCAGATCGAGCTCACGACCACCGGCGGCACGGCGCTCCGCTACGACTTCACCGCGGCGCAGTACGTGCTGAACTGGCAGACGCCGAAGCTGCCCGGCACCTGCTGGCGTCTCGACCTCGTCCTCGCGGACGGCTCGACGCGGAGCGCGAACTTCAAGCTGAGGTGAGCCGCGGCCCTCCGTCCGGCGCCCGCGCTGCCGGCGCGGGCGCTTCTGGACGTGCGCACCTGGCGAAGCCGCCCGATCTCGACGCGCTGGGCAGGTTGCTCGAGGGCGAGCCGCAGGACCCTCCCGCGCTCCCGGGAGCGCCCTGGCTCCGTGCCGCCGCCAGCTCGCCCGGCGCGGTGTCCCGGACGGCGGCGGATGAGCCCGGCAGACGGCCGCCGGCCGGCGCGCTGCCGGACGTGCGGAGGACGCGCGCCCCACCGCGCGCTCACTCGCGCCGGCACGTTGCAGGGCCGGCGCGCACGCCGCAACGTCCCGTGCGGGAGACAGTCGTGAAGCGCCCGAGGAGCGAGGGCGAGGAGGATCCGATGGCCAGGGTGGAGACGGTGATGAAGTCGGCGATGTGCTGCCGGCCTGACGACACGGCGCGTGACTGCGCGCGCCTCATGAAGGAGGAGAACATCGGCTTCGTGCCGGTCTGCAACGAGGCGGACGAGCCCGTCGGCACCATCACGGATCGCGATCTCGCGCTCCGGATCCTCGCCGAGGGGCGCCTGCTGGATGCGAAGCTCGAGGACGTCATGACCCCCGAGGTCGTGAGCTGCAAGATCGGCGACGACCTGCGTGACGCCGAGCGCCTCATGCGCGAGCACCGCAAGTCCCGCATCATGGTCTGCGACGAGGAGGGCAGGTTGCAGGGCGTCATCAGCCTGTCGGACATCGCCGAGGAGGAGGACGAGGAGGTCGCGGGGCGCACGCTGCGCGAGGTCGCGTCGCGCGAGATCTCCCAGCCGCACGCGTCGTAGCGCGCGGACGGCGGCGCGGGGGCGGGGGCGCCCTGCGCCGGCCCGGCTCGCGCTCCGAGGGGGAGGTCGGCCGTCTCAGCTCCCCGACGCGGCGCTCGGTTCGGCGAGTGTGCCGCTCCGGCGTCGGCGGAATCTCCCGGCGAGCGAGCCGAGCCCCTGCGTACCCGCGCGGAACCGCCCGATACCACCGGGCGCGCCCGCGCTTCTCCGCTTGCACGCGCCCACGCGGGGCGGCATGGTGGCGGCGCAGCGGGGAGGGGGACGCCGATGGACGACAAGCTCGCGCCGGGACACCTGTCCCTCCGCATCCAGGAAGGCCTCCGCGGCCACCACCTGCTGTTCGACGCGGACCAGATCCGGGAGGCGTTCGCCGTCGCGGATCGCGCGGTCGCCCGCGAGGACGCCGACGAGGTCGGCGAGGTTCTCCTCTCGATCTGCCGCGATCCGCTGGAGGTCGCCCGCCTCGCGGTCGAGGGGCTCGCGCCCGACGCGCGGCTCGCCCTCATCCGGCTCTACTTCCGGCTCCTGGACCGCGCGGAGCAGGAGCGCGGCCTGACGCACTGACGATGCCGCTCCCGGACGCCCTCGCGCGCGCGACGTTCCCGGAGCCCGTCCTCCACGTCCTCCGCCGGCTCGGCGCGGCGGGACACCGGTCGTGGCTCGTCGGCGGCGCGGTCAGGGATCTCCTCCTCCATCACGGCCGCGACGCGAACGACTTCGACGTCGCGACCCCCGCGCGGCCGGACGAGGTCGCGGCGCTCTTCCCCAAGGTCATCCCGACCGGCATCGAGCACGGCACGGTGACCGTGCTCGTGGGCGGCGAGCCGATCGAGGTGACGACCTTCCGCGGCGAGGGCGCGTACACGGACGGCCGCCGGCCCGAGTCGGTGACCTTCCACGAGGACCTCGAGGCCGACCTCGCGCGCCGCGACTTCACCATGAACGCCCTCGCCTTCGACCCGCTCGCCGGCGAGCTGCGCGATCCGTTCGGCGGCGAGGCCGACCTCCGGCGGCGGCTCGTCCGCGCGGTCGGGGATCCGGTCGCCCGCTTCGGCGAGGACGGCCTGCGCCCGATGCGGGCGGTCCGCTTCGCCGCCCAGCTCGGCTACGAGCTCGACCCCGCGACCCAGGCCGCCATCCCCGGCGCGCTGCCCGTCGTCCGCAAGGTCTCCCTGGAGCGCATCGCCGACGAGCTCACGCGGCTCGTCGTCGCGCCCGACGCGGCCCGGGCGGTCGAGCTCATGCGCACCACCGGCCTCCTCGAGACGGTCCTCCCGGCGCTCGCCGCCCGCCCGGCCCCGGAGGTGAGCCACGCGGTCGCGGTCCTCGCCGCGACGCCCGCCGAGCCGGCGCTCCGGCTCGCCGCGCTCCTGCACACGCTGCCGGCCGGCGACGTCGGACGCACGCTCCTGCACCTGCGCCTGTCGCGGCGGATCTCAGACGACACGGCGGCGCTCGTGCGCGCGCACGCTTGCCGGCTCGCAGGGCGGGGGCACGCGCTCCCGGCGGCGGCCGCGGAGGTCAGGCGCTGGCTCGCCGCGGCAGGGCCCGCGCGCGCCGCGCCCCTCCTCGACCTCGCCCGCGCCGAGGCCGCAGCGCTCGCCCCCGACGAGGCGGAGCCTGCGCAGCGGGAGCTCGAGGCGCTCACCGAGACGATCGCCCACATCCGGCGCGCCGGGGATCCGCTCACGCCGCAGGAGCTCGCGCTCGACGGGCGCGCGGTGATGCGGATCCTGGGCGCCGCTCCGGGACCGCACGTCGGCGAGGCGCTCCGTCACCTGCTCGAAAGGGTGCTCGAGCACCCCGAGGAGAACGACGAGGAGCGGCTCACCGTCGCGCTCCGTCGATGGTGGGACGCGGAAGGCCGAAGCTTATAATGCAGGCGGGGCGAACGACATGCCGCGCCGCGTGCTGTGCATCGAGGGAGACGCCGACGTCCGGGCGCGGGTGAAGTCCCGCCTGGAGCAGGACGGTTACGCCGTCGACACGAGCGCCTCCGGGCTCGAGGGCATCGAGCGCGCCCTCACGTCCCGGCCCGACCTCATCCTCGCCGACGTCCACCTGCCGGACCTCGAGGGGTTCGAGCTCGCCGCGCGCCTCAAGCGCGAGAAGGCGCTCGAGGAGGTCCCCATCGTCGCGGTGGGCGAGTCGCGCGACGATCACGACGTCGCGCTCGCGGCGGGCGCGGACGGCTTCCTCGAGCGCGACCGCCTCGACGGGACGCTCTCCGAGGAGGTCCGCGAGTTCCTCGCGGGCAAGCGCGAGCGGCTCCCCGCGGAGGGCGAGCGAGAGCGGCTGCGCGCGCTGTCCGGCCTCATGGCCTCGCACCTCGAGTCCGCCGTCAGCGGCTCCCGGCGGGCGAACGCCCGGCTCGTCGAGGCGGACGCGCTGAAGAGCGCGTTCATGCACAACCTCGCCCACGAGCTCTCGACCCCCCTCACGCCGCTCGCCGGCTACCTGCGCATCCTCTCGTCCGAGAAGCTCGGGCCCATGTCGCCGCAGCAGCGCCGGATCGTCGACTCGATGATCCAGTCGGTGACCCGCCTCACCCGCATCGTCGACAACCTCTCCGACTTCGCGAGCCTGGAGGCCGGCCAGGCACCCGTCCTCGAGGGACCGGTGGATCCGGACCAGCTCGCCGACGACGCCGTCGCGGAGCAGCGCTCGATGATCCGCGACGCGCGGCTGCACGTCGTGGTCGCGCACGGCGGAGGCGGGGTGGTGATCGCCGATCCGCGCAAGCTCCGCCAGGCCGTGGCGAACCTCGTGTCGAACGCGGTGAAGTTCTCGCCCCACGGCGGCGAGGTGCTGGTAGAGGTCACGCGCCCCCCAGGCAAGGTTCGCTACACCGTGTACGACCAGGGGCCGGGCATCCGCGGCGGCGAGCAGGAGCGGATCTTCGAGCCGCTCCACCACGCGCACGCGCGCGGGCGGGACGACGCGCGCGCGCCGGGCTCGGGCCTCGGCCTGCCGGTGGCCCGCCGCATCGCCGAGGCGCACGGCGGGCGCGTCTGGGTGGAGAGTCCGCCGCGCACCCAGCCCGGCTCCCTCACGCGGCAGTTCACCGGCTCGAAGTTCGTGCTCGAGATCCCGGTGCGGCCGGCCGATCGGCCCGCGACCGGCAGCACCACGCCCGCCGCCACCCTCGCTTGATCCGGCGGCCGGAGGCGGGTACACCGCCCGCCGAGGCCTCTCGACCGATGCGCGTCCTCGTCGCCCTCTCCGGGGGAGTCGACTCCTCCACCGCCGCCGCGCTCCTCGTCGCCGAGGGGCACGAGGTCATCGGCGTGTCCATGCGCGTCGCCGACTACTCGGACGCCCGGCGCGGCCGGTCCTGCTGCGCCCCCGACGATCTGGAGGACGCGCGGGCCGCGGCCCGCCGGCTCGGCATCCCGTTCTACGTCGCCAACGTGGAGGCGCGCTTCCGCGAGCGGGTCATCGATCCCTTCGTGCGCGACTACGTCGAGGGCCGCACCCCGAACCCGTGCGTGGCGTGCAACTCGGACGTGAAGTTCGACTGGCTGCTCGCCCGCGCGCGCGCCCTCGGCGCGAAGCTCGCCACCGGCCACTACGCGCGCGTCGAGCGGCGCGGCGGCCGCCTCGCGCTCTGCACCGCGGGCGATCCGGCGAAGGACCAGACCTACTTCCTCTACGGCCTCGGCCAGGACGCGCTGCGCGACGTGCTCTTCCCGGTCGGCGACCTCGCGAAGCGCGACGTCCGCGCCGCCGCGGCGCGGGCGGGGCTCCCCAACGCCGGGAAGGCGGAGTCGCAGGAGATCTGCTTCGTGACGCAGGGCGACGCCGGCGACTTCGTCGCGCTCCGCGCGCCTGGGGAGGTGCGGGCGGGGGAGATCGTCTCCACCGCGGGCGAGGTGCTCGGGCGGCACGACGGCGTGCACCGCTTCACGGTCGGCCAGCGGCGCGGGCTCGGGATCGCCGGCCCCGCGCCGCGCTACGTCGTGCGCCTCGAGCCGGAGGCCGCGCGGGTCGTGGTGGGCAGCTCCGAGGAGGCGTCTCGCGATCGCTTCGAGGTCGCGGAGGTGCGCTGGGTCGCGGGCGCGCCGCCGCCGGGCGCGCTCTCCGCGCGCGTGAAGATCCGCCACCGCCACGAGGGCGAGCTCGGGACGGTGACGCCGTCGGGCGGCGGGGCGGAGGTCCGGCTCGCGCGGCCCGTCCGCGGGGTCGCGCCGGGCCAGGCGGCGGTCTTCTACGGCGGCGACGAGGTGCTCGGCGGTGGACGCATCGTCTGAGCCGCTCCGCCCGCGGGTGGCGATCATCGCGCTCGGCTGCCGCGTGAGCCGGGCCGACGCGGACGCCCTCGCGAGCGCGCTCGGGGACGGCCTCTCGGTCGCGCGCGCCGGCGAGCGCGCCGACGTGGTCGTGGTGAACACCTGCACCATCACGGCCGACGCCGACGCGGCCGCCCGTCAGGCGATCCGCCGGGCCGCGCGCGATCACCCGGGGGCGGCCATCGTCGCCGCGGGGTGCTACGCGCAGGTCCGTCCCGAGGTGCTCGCCGCGCTGCCCGGGGTCGCGGCGGTGATCGGGGCGCGCTCGCAGGCGGAGGTCGCGGGCACGGTCGCCCGGCTGGTCGCGCGCGGCCCGGGCGCCGTCGCGCCGGGGGCGCCCGGCGAGCGGGTGGGGGAGGCCGCCGCGGCCCTCGCGGCGGAGTGGGGGAACGCGCCGCTCGTCCGCGCCCGTCACACCCGCCCGTTCGTCAAGATCCAGGACGGCTGCGACGCGCGCTGCAGCTACTGCGTCGTGCCGCTCGCGCGCGGCGGCTCGCGCTCCCTCCCGCTCGACGAGGCGCTCCGCCGGCTGGCGCTCGTCGGCGCGCGCAACCCCGAGCTCGTCCTCACCGGCGTCCACCTCGGCGCGTACGGCCGCGATCTCTCCCCGCGCTCCTCGCTCGCGGAGCTCGTCCGCGCGGCCGTCCACGGTGGGCTCGCGGCGCGGCTCCGCCTCTCCTCGATCGAGCCGCTGGAGGTCCCGCAGGAGCTCCTCGCCGACCCCGAGGTGACTCCTTCACTGTGCGCGCACCTTCACCTGCCGCTCCAGAGCGGCTCGGATCGCGTCCTCGCCGCCATGCGCCGGCCGTACCGCGCAGACGGCTACCGCCGCGCCGTGCTCGAGGCGGCCGCGCGCCTCCCCGGCGCGTGCCTCGGCGCCGACGTCCTCACCGGCTTCCCCGGCGAGACCGACGCGGACCACCGCGCCACCGTCGCGCTCGTCGAGGCGCTCCCGCTCGCGTATCTCCACGTCTTCCCGTTCTCGCCGCGGCCCGGCACGGACGCCGCGGCGCTCCCCGGCGCAGCGCCCGCGGCGGTCGCTCGGGCCCGCGCGCGGGAGCTCATCGCCCTGTCCGACCGCCGGTGGCGGGCCTTCCTCGGCGGCCTGCGCGGCCGGGAGCTGGAGGTCGTGGTCGAGCGGGTGGAGGACGGCGTCGCGCGGGGCACCTCGCGCGAGTACGCGACGGTGCGGTGGGCGGCCGATCCGGCGGCAGGCGACGCGCGCGGCGCCCTCGTCCGCGTCCGGGTCCGCGGCGACGACGGGGAGGTCTGCGGGGGCGTCCGGACGGACCCACCTCCGCGCTCTTCGTGACGCCCCGCCGAGGCCCGGCCGGAACCTTGCCCTCGTGGGCCGTCCGGCCTAATCCATGCGCCATGCTGCTCCCCGACGGCCGCCAAGTCCCGGACCTCCCGCTCGATCGCGCCGTCGTCGACCGCTGCCGCGCGCTCGCCGACCAGGTCACCGCCCAGGTGCTGGAGTTCGTGGGCCGCCACTCGACCGTCTCGATCGAGCGCACGGTGCTGCGCCTCTACGGCCTGCACGACGCCGGCCCGCGCGGCGTGCCGCTCGTGAACCTCGCGGTGGACGCGCTCCACGAGAAGCGGCTCCTCGGGCGCGGCGCGGCCTACTGGATGGGCTACGCGCTGCGGCGCGGCGCGACCGATCCGATGGGTGTCGTCGAGCGGCTCGTGGCGCTGCCCTCGAGCCCCGAGCCGCTCCCCGAGGCGGAGGAGCGGGCGATGCTCGAGGAGATGCGCCGCGAGGCGCGCGCGAACGTGGACGAGCTCCGCGCCCGCGTCCGCCGGCGCGACGCGCTCAGGGACGAGCTGGGCGTCGGCCCGCGGCCCCACAAGTACCTCATCGTCGCGACCGGCAACATCCACGACGACGTGGAGCAGGCCCTCGCGGCGGCCCAGTCCGGCGCCGACGTCATCGCGGTGATCCGCTCGACGGCGCAGTCGCTCCTCGACTACGTGCCGCACGGCGCCACGACCGAGGGGTACGGCGGCACGTACGCGACGCAGGAGAACTTCCGCATCATGCGCGAGGCGCTCGACGACGAGTCGCGCCGCCTCAGGCGCTACGTGCACCTCACGAACTACTCCTCCGGGCTCTGCATGCCGGAGATCGCGTTCGCCGCGGCGTGGGAGCGGCTCGACATGCTGCTCAACGACGCGATGTACGGCATCCTCTTCCGCGACATCAACATGAAGCGGACGCTCTGCGATCAGTACTTCTCGCGCCGCATCTGCGC
The DNA here is from genome assembly GCF_022690805.1 of Anaeromyxobacter sp. SG66. Lineage (NCBI taxonomy): Bacteria > Pseudomonadati > Myxococcota > Myxococcia > Myxococcales > Anaeromyxobacteraceae > Anaeromyxobacter > Anaeromyxobacter sp. SG66. The sequence goes on along the minus strand of NZ_JALCZC010000028.1, from coordinate 24,688 downwards.
GCTCGCGGACGTCGTCATCAACACCGGCGAGGACAACTACATCACCACCGCGGACGCGGACGAGGCGGCGCACACCGTCATCGCCTCCCAGTTCGTGAACGAGAGCTTCGCCCACCGCGCCGGCCTCCCCGACCGGCTCATCGGCCTCGGCCACTCCTTCGAGATCGATCCGGCGCGCGAGGACACCGTCGCCCGCGAGTTCGCGCAGGCGCTCCTCGTCCGCACCCTCTTCCCGGAGGCGCCCATCAAGTACATGCCGCCCACGAAGCACAAGCAGGGCGACATCTTCTTCAGCCACGCGTACGACGTCATGGCGGACGTCGTGGGCTACGTGACGGGGCAGGGGATCCAGCTCCTCGGCATGATGACCGAGGCGATGCACAACCCCTTCCTCATGGATCGCTACGTCGCGCTGAAGAGCGCCGACTACGTCTACCGGGCCTGGCGCTCGATGGGCGCGGAGATCACGTTCCGCCCCGACGGCATGGTGCAGCGCCGCGCCCAGGAGACGCTCCGCGAGGCGCTGGCGCTCCTCGAGGAGGTCGCCCGCGACGGGCTCTTCCGGGCCATCGGGAAGGCGCGCTTCGGCGACGTCGCGCGCGAGGAGGACGGCGGCAAGGGGCTCGCCGGCGTCCTCGAGCGCGGCCCCCGCTACTTCAACCCGTTCCTCGAGATCATGGAGGCGAGATGAGCCACTCCGCGTTTCCGCGCGCCACCCGCGCCGCCCTCGTCCTCTGCGTCGCCGTCGCGACGCTCTCCGGGTGCGCCACCGTCCGCCAGGCGCTCTCGCCCGCGCCGAGGGGCGTGCCGAGCGGGAGGGACGGCTGGCTCGTCTACTCGGTCCACGCCCTCCGCTTCGAGGCGCCCGCGGCCTGGGGGGCGTCCGGCGGCGAGCAGCACCTCACCCTCGAGGCGCCGGACGGCAGCGCGCGGATGGAGATCTCGACGCCGGGCACGAGCTACGCCGACGAGCAGGCCTGCCTCGCCGGCGCCGAGGAGTTCCTGAAGCGCGGAGCGGCGCTCGAGCGCGTGCGCCGGCACCCGACCCGCCTCGCCGGCGTCAGCGCCGTCACGCTCGAGGGCGACTCCGGCGGCTGGCACGTCTGGGCGTACGCGGCCTGCGACGGCGGCACCCAGTACCAGCTCTTCTTCACCGCGCGCTCGCCCGCGGCCGCCGAGGCGGTGGAGGCGTACCGCACGCTCGTGCAGAGCGCGAAGATCGGAGGGCAGGCGTGAGGCCGCGCGACTGGGAGCCCGGGCAGATCGTCCGGCCCTACGGCGACCGCCGCGACGACGGCGTCGTGCAGCTCTCGTTCGTCCTGCCCGTGCCGCCGGGGGAGCGCGCGCGGGAGGCCGCGGCCGAGCTCGCCCGCAAGATGGGGATGGACCAGGTGCACGTCGCCTCGATGGAGCCGGCGGCGGAGCAGTACACCTTCTTCGTCGTCTACGGCCGGACCTCGGTCTCGGTGGACTACGCCGCGCTCTCCGTCCCCGAGGTGGTCGTCCGGAAGAAGGGCTTCGACGAGCTGAACGAGTACGCGCTGCGCGAGGTCGGGCGGCGGATGGTGGTCATCGGCGCGTGCACCGGCTCCGACGCGCACGCGGTCGGGATCGACGCGATCATGAACATGAAGGGCTTCGCCGGCGACTACGGGCTCGAGCGCTACGCCTGCTTCGAGGCGGCGAACCTCGGCGCGCAGGTGGAGAACGCCCAGCTCGCGCGTGTCTGCAAGGAGCGGGAGGCGGACGCGGTGCTTGTCTCGCAGGTGGTGACCCAGCGCGACGTCCACAAGGAGAACGCGCGGCAGCTCCTCCGCGAGCTCGAGCGGCTCGGGATCCGCGGCCGGGTGACGGCGATCCTGGGCGGGCCGCGCATCGATCACCGCCTCGCCGTCGAGCTCGGCTACGACGCCGGCTTCGGCCCGGGCACGAGGCCGTCGGAGGTGGCGAACTTCATCGTCGGCGCGGTGCTGAAGCGCATGGGCAAGGAGATGCACTGATGCCGCTGCACGAGAAGGTGACCCTCCGGCTGCGCATGTCCCAGGCGGACGCGCACTACGGCGGCGCGCTCGTCGACGGCGCGCGGATGCTCGCGCTCTTCGGCGACGTGGCGACGGAGCTCCTCATCCGCCACGACGGCGACGAGGGGCTGTTCCGCGCGTACGACGCGGTCGAGTTCCTCGCGCCCGTCCACGCCGGCGACTACGTCGAGGCCGAGGGCGAGATCGTGAAGGCGGGGAACACCTCGCGCGCGATGCGGTTCGAGGCGCGGAAGGTCGTCTCGCCTCGCCCGGACCTGTCCGACAGCGCCGCCGAGGTGCTCGCGCCGCCGGTGGTGGTCTGCCGGGCGACCGGCACCTGCGTCGTCCCCAAGGACAAGCAGCGGTTCCCGAGGTAGAGGTGCGTTGATCCGGCGACATCCGTCATGAACGGGCGAGGGCGCGGCCCGTTGCGGTAGGAGGAGCCACGATGGCCGAGAAGGTGATCGTCACCGCCGCCGTGGTCGGCGCAGAGGTGACGCGCGAGCAGAACCCCGCCGTGCCCTACACGCCCGCCGAGATCGCGCGGGCCGCCGTGGACGCTTGGCGCGCCGGCGCCGCGGCGGTCCACCTGCACGCGCGCTGGCCGGACGGCCGCGCCTCGCAGCGGCCCGAGCACTTCCGCGAGATCATCAACCGCATCCGTCAGGCGGGCAGCGACGTCGTGATCCAGTGCTCCACCGGCGGCGCGGTCGGCATGTCCGTGGACGAGCGGCTCGGCTCGCTCGTGGACGGCGCCGAGATGGGCACCCTCAACCTCGGCACGATGAACTTCGGGGACGAGGTCTTCCAGAACGCGCGGCCCGACATCGTCCGGATCGCCGGGCGGCTGCGCGAGCGTCGCCTCGTCCCGGAGTGCGAGGTCTACGACGCGGGGATGCTCGACACGCTCCGCTGGCTCCTCGAGAAGGGCCACCTCGCCGCGCCCTATCACGTGCAGTTCGTGCTCGGCGTGCCGGGCGGCATGTCCGCGAGCGAGCGCAACGTCCGGTTCCTGCTCGAGGGGCTGCCGGAGCCCACCCACTGGAGCATCGCCGGCGTGGGGCGGTTCCAGCTGCCCATGGCCGAGCTCGCGCTCGCGCTGGGCGGCCACGTGCGCGTCGGCCTGGAGGACAACCTGTACGCCGCGAAGGGCGTCCTCGCGAAGGGCTCGGACGCGCTCGTGTCGCTCGCGGTGGACCTGGCCGCGCGCGCCGGGCGCGAGCTCGCGACGCCGGCGGAGGCGCGGCGCATCCTCGGCATCGCCTGAGGTGCCGCCCGGGGAGGGCCCGGCCGCGGGCCGCGCTCGCTCCGGCGGCGCGGGCGGGGCGTCGCGTGTCAAGCCGGCGCGTCGCTTGACCGACCCGCGGGGCCGAGGCTAGCTTCCGCTCCCTCTCCCGGGGAAACGCATGACGAAGGCGGAGCTCATCGAGAAGGTGCAGGCGGCTCACGGCGATCTCTCGCGGCGCCAGGTGGGCCTGCTCGTGGACACGCTCTTCGAGCACCTCGCGAAGGGCATCCGCAAGGACAAGCGGTTCACGATGCCCGGCTTCGGCACCTTCGCCGTGAAGAAGCGCGCCGGCCGCGTCGGTCGCAACCCGCGCACGGGCGCCGAGATCCGCATCGCCCCCACCAAGACCGTCGGCTTCAAGCCGGCGCCCGAGCTCAAGAAGTCGCTCTGAGGAGCCTCTCGTGACGACCCTCGCCGCCTGGCTCTCCGCGTTCCGGACCCTGCACGAGAAGGCCCGCAAGGGCACGCTCGTGGGGATCGAGCGGGACGACTACCACGCCGGCCGCGACGAGCTCGCGCGCGCCCTCCTCGCGGCGCAGCGGCTCACGGTCGCCCAGGGGCAGCCGCCGCGCCAGGCGATCCGCGTCGCGCGCGCCCTCCAGCTCGATCTCGATCTCCTCACCTCGCGTGAGCGCGCCATCACGCTCGACCTCTCGACCGGGGGCTTCTCCTGCCTCCTCGCGAAGGCGCCGCCGCTCGGCGACGAGGCCCGCTTCTCGCTGCGGCTGCCCGGCGCCGAGGCGCTCTCCGGCCACGCGCGCGTCACCGACGCGAAGCCGAACGCGGGCAACGTCCGCGTCTCGTTCCAGATGATCGGGCTCTCGCCCGAGGAGCGCGAGCGCGTCGAGCTGTTCGTGTTCGACACGCTGCTCGCGCAGCTCGCGCCGTAGCTGGCCGTCGCTTCGCGGCGCCGTCCGGGCCGCACGTCGGGACGCGGCCGGGCGGCTCCTCTCGACGGCCCGCTGGTCCCAGAAAAGACCGCGGGGCGCCCCCGTCGCCGGAGACACCCCGCGGGACCGCTGCGGCCCACCCGCTGCGGCTCAGCGCTTCGCCAGGAGCTCGATGTCGGCGTCGAGCTGGAACGACCACATCCAGTCGCTGCCGCCCGGCTGCACCTTCGAGTTGAGGAAGAACACCGGCCCGGTGAGCAGCGCCACGGACGGCGTGAAGTAGAACGCGGCGCCCGCGCCCACCGCGCCGAGCGCGCTCTTCCCGGTCATCACGTCGGCCGAGGGGACGATCTTCTGCAGGCCGGGCGCGCCGATCTTGAGCTCCGGCCCCGTCCAGCTCGCCATGAAGCCGGCGTTCTCCTTGCCGCCGTTCTCGTCCACGAGCAGCTTGTCGTTGAGGCCGTAGTACCCGCCGACCGCGAGCGTCCCGACGACGGGGAACGTCTTCGACGCCGTCGCGTGCAGGATGTCGTAGTCGTTCACGTCCTTCTCGAACCCGAGGCTCTGGATCCCGAAGGACAGCCCCGGCGCGACGGCGCCGAGCGCGCCCTCCGGCACGGCGAGCTTCGCGTTGAGGAGGAACCCGTTCTTCGTGAACCCCGGGTAGAACAGATCGAACCCGATCTCGCCCTGCAGCTTCTCGAACGGCAGCACGCCGAGCGTGAGGCCGGTGTCGATCTGGTAGGCGCCGCGCTCGGCGAAGTACGTGTCGTACGTGAGGTGCGGCACGAGGTACGGCTGCACGTAGGTCGTCGCCGGGCTCCAGAACACGGTGGAGGGCGTGGCCAGGGCAGCGGGGGCGGCGACGACGAGCGCGGTGAGGACGAGCGCCTTCAGGACGGTCTTCATCGAGGATCTGTCTCCGGGGTGTGTGGGAGCTGCGACGGGACTACGCCGCGGTGGTGCCCGCGGGCTGGGGAGCCGCGATCGGCGGCGCGTGGTGAGGGCTGGCGGCGCCCGACGACGACTCGAGATCGGTCGAGATGTACCCGCGCTCGCCGGCCTCGGCCTGATCGAGGCCGGTCCACTCGTCCTGCTCGTCGGCGCGCAGCGGCGTGACGAGCGCGACGAGCTTGAAGAGCCCGAACGAGAGGACTCCCGAGTAGATCATCGTCACCGCCACGCCGAGCGCCTGCTTCCCGACGAGGGCGAGGCTGCCGTCGGCGCCGGCGGAGTTCACGGCGGTCGAGGCGAGCGCCCCGGTGAGGAGCGCGCCGAGCGTCGCGGCGACCCCGTGGACGGCGAAGACGTCGAGCGAGTCGTCGAGCCCGAGGCGCGGGCGCAGGCGCACCGCGCCGAACGAGGCCAGCGCGGCGAGGCCGCCCATGAGGAGGCTGGAGACGGGCTGGATGAACCCCGCGGCGGGCGTGATGGCGACCATGCCCGCGACCGCGCCGGAGGCGAGCCCGACGCCGGACATCTTGCCGTAGAGGAACAGCTCGAGGAGCCCCCAGGTCAGCGCCGCGGCCGCCGGGGCGAAGAACGTGTTCACGAAGCCGGTGGCGGCGAGGCCGTTCGCGGCGAGCGCGCTGCCGCCGTTGAACCCGAGCCAGCCGAACCAGAGCAGCCCCATGCCGAGGATCGCGAACGGCACGTTGTGCGGCATCACGGACGGCATCCGCAGGCCGCGGCGCTTGCCGATGAGGATCGCGCCCACGAGCGCCGCGGACGCGGCGTTGATGTGCACCACGGTCCCGCCGGCGAAGTCGAGCACGCCGAGGCCGCGCAGCCAGCCGCCCGGCGCCCAGACCCAGTGCGCGACCGGCGCGTAGACGACGAGGCTCCAGAGCGCGACGAACAGGATGTACGCCTTCATCCGGACGCGCTCGACGATCGCGCCGGAGATGAGCGCGGGGGTGATCACCGCGAACATCGCCTGGAACAGCATGAAGGCCGAGTGCGGGACGGTCGCCGCGAGCGACGCCTCGGGCGCGTCGCCGACGCCGCGCAGCCCGAGCCAGCCGAGACCGCCGACCACCTTGTCGAGCGCGCCTCCCGGGGAGAAGGCGAGGCTGTAGCCCACGAGCGCCCAGATGACGCCCGCGATGCCCATCACCACGATCGACAGGTTCATGGTGTGGACGACGTTCTTGGAGCGGACGAGCCCGCCGTAGAAGAAGGCGAGCCCGGGGGTCATGAGCATCACGAGGCCGGCGCTGACGAGCACAAGCGCGGTGTCGCCGGTGTCGACCCGGTCGGCCGCGAAGGCGGCGGCGGGCAGCGTGGCGGCGATGGCGAACAGCAGCAGCTTTCTCAAGGTGTCCTCCGGTGGGCGGGGGGCAGGGGTGAGTGAGTCCGGACGGGTCGCTCTGCAGCCGACATGCCGGCGGAGAAACGCCTGCGAAGCGCGCATTCCCGCGGGTCTGGGGCAGGCGCTGCCCGGGCCCGAGGCACGCCCTGCCGCGCGGTCGTGCACGGGCGGGCGACGCTGACACCGCCCAGGCAGGCGGGCGCGCGGCCGCGGCGCGCCGGCGCGACGCGCGGGCGGTACTCACTCAGGGTGAGGTCGGACGCTGGCGCCGCCGGAGAAGCCCCCGGGGCGCGCCTCGCCGCGGGAGCGAGCTCCCCCGACGGTCTCGCCTCAGCGCCGCGTCGAGGCCGTGCGGCTCGTGGGCCGCTTCACGGGAGCGGCGCTCTTCGCGCGCTTCGCCGGGGCGGCGCCGGACTTCTTCTTGGCGGCCGCCGCCTTCGCCTTCGCGGCGGGCTTCACGGCTGGGCGCTTCGCGGTCGCCGTCTTCGCCTTCGCCGCGGGGGCCTTGGCGGAAGGCTTCGGCGCGGGGCGAGCGGGACCCACGGCGGGGGGCGGGGGAGGCGGGGCGGGCGCCACGGCGGGGAGCACGGGCGGGTCGTCGTCGCTGGCGCTGCGGATCCCCGCGGGCGCGCCCTCCACCGCGCGGTAGGGCCCGCGCTGCGCCGCCTCGACGGCGGCGGCACGCTCCGCCCAGCTCCGCGAGCTCGCGTCGAGCGCGGCGGCCTCGAGCGCCGCGTCTGCGCCGGCGCGATCCCCGGCCCGCAGGCGCAGCGCCGCGAGGTGGAGCGCGGCGCGGCCACGCTCGGGTCCGGGAGTCCGCTCACGATCCTCGAGGACGCGTCGCAGCGCGGTCGCCGCCTCGCCGTCCGTGGCGTGTCCGGCGAGCGCGAGCTTCGCGAGCCCGAAGGCGGCGCGGGGGTGCATCGGGGACGCCGAGAGCGCCGCCCCATAGGACGCGCGGGCGGCGCCGAGATCGCGGCGCGTGCGGCGCAGGATGTCGCCGCGGAGCGCGAGGGCGGCGGGCGCGCCGGCCTCGGCGGCCGACTGAACCGGCTCCACGGCGGCGGCGATGTTGCCGGCGAGCAGGGCGATCCGCCCGGAGATCACGCGCGCCTCGGGCAGCGCGCCGGCGCGGACCGCCGCCGTCATCGCGTCCCCCGCCTCCCGCCGTCCGAGCGCGAGGGCCGCGGCCGCGAGGCTCGCCCGCGGCGGGACCTCGTCGGCCCGCATGGGCTCCACGAGCAGGAGCTCCGCCGTGCGCCCCGCCGAGGCGTCGCGGTAATCGGTCGCGAGCATCGCGAGCGCGAACGCCCGCGCCCCGCCGGCGTCGAGGGGATCGAGCTGGGCGAGGGGCTCGAGCAGCGTCGCGGCGCCCCGGTAACCGGCTGCGGTGTCGAGTCGCAGCAGGGTGTCGGCGCGCGCGAGCCCGTCCTGCAGCACGGCCCGTCGGTGGTGGGTGCGGTAGCCGAGGAGCCCGCCCGCGAGGAGCGTCAGGACTGCGACGACGGCGCCGGCGAGGAGCAGCTTCCGCCGCGGCACGCGGGCGGAGCGCAGGGGCTCGTCCCCGGTCGGCACGTCGACGGCGTCGAACTCCTCGTCATCGAGCTCCGGAGGGAGCTCGTGAAAGCTCTCGCTCGAGAGCGGTTCGTCGGACGCTTCGGAAGGGTCGATGAGCGGAGATCTGGGCATCGGAGCAGGGAGGGCAGGCGACCCGCGAAGGGTAGCGCCCTCGACCCGCCAGGGCCAAAAAACGGATCGCGCCCGAGCCGGAATCCCGGCGCGGGCGCGTCGTAACTGTCCGGCGAGAGAGCGGAACGGGTGTGGTTACCCGCCCTTCTCCTCGCGCTCGTCCTCGCGCGCAACGCCAGACAGCACGTCGTTGACGGAGGGGAACCGCATGATCTCGCCCCGGGCGATGCGCCAGGCCTGCTGGACGATCCACGACAGCGAACGGTCCTGCCGGTTCGCCTCAGCCTGGATCTCGTTCAGCATGTCCTCGGGGAAGTACAGGGACTGCTTGCGCTTGTCAGTGCCGGGCATCGGTACTCCGTGCTGTGGGACAACCGCGACCTTGTACGCTGGCCCGCGCCTGGGGTCAAGCGCTCGTCCACCTCGGCCGGGGAGGTAGGGCGGACGGAGCGTGGAACCGCTGGATGAGGCGCTCCACGTCACCGCGGATGGACGGCCTTGACGCTGAGCGGAACGCATGTGCGTGGTTCGCGCAGGGTGTGCGCGGCGCGGGTGCGAGCGAAGTCTGCCGGGAAAAAGAGGAGAGCCGGCATTGCTGCCGGCTCTCCGTGGGCCCAGAGGGGGAGGGGGGGGACCCCTAGGCCCAGCGCCTGTAAGTTGTCTCACGCCCTGCCGACGTCAACGCCTGGCACCCAACATCGCATTCCCGCTCAGAAATCGCAATCCTGTCGCGGGCCTGCGCGGTGTGCCTCCCTCGCGTGCTTTGCCTCCATAACCGCGCGCCCGCCGCCTTCATTCCCGGTCGTCGCGCCTCGTCCCGGAGTTCGCGCGGGTACTATAGAAGCCCGCGCCTGAGGGCGCCGCACCGTGCGCACGAGAATCCATCCTTACCCGGCCGCCGTGCTGGCCACGATTCGCCGGCGACGGCTCCTCTCTCCCGGCGACCGCGTCCTCGTCGCCCTGTCGGGCGGCCCGGACTCGACCGCCCTGCTCGCCGCGCTCGCCGAGCTCCGCGACACGGGCTGTCTCCCATCCACGGGACTCGCCGCGCTGAACGTCGACCACGGCCTCCGGCCGGGCGGGGCGGAGGACGCAGCCGCCGCCTCCGCCATCTGCGAGCGGCTGGGCATTCCCTTCGAGGCGGTCCGGGTGACCGTCGCCCCAGGCAACGTGCAGTCCGAGGCCCGCCGCGCCCGCTACGCCGCCCTCCGGGCCGCCGCGACCCGCGCGGGCGCAACACGCATCGCCACCGGCCACACCCGGACCGATCAGGCGGAGACGGTCCTCCTGCGGCTCATGCGCGGCGCGGGCGCGCGGGGACTGTCGGGCATCCCGCCTCGCCGAGGCCCGATCGTGAGGCCGCTCATCGACCGCTCACGCGAGGAGGGCCTCGAGTACCTCGCGGCGCGGGGGATCCCCTGGCGCGCCGATCCGACGAACGCGACGCCTCGCTTCGCGCGGAACAGGCTCCGGCTCGAGCTGTGGCCGGCGCTCACCGCGCTCGCGCCGGCGGCCGAGCGCGCCATCGCGCGCGCCGCCGATCTCGCGCGTGAAGACGAGCGGGCGCTCTCGCGCCTCGCGCGCGCGCTCGCCGGCGACGGCGCGAGCGTCGCGCTCGAGACGCTCCGCGGCGCGACGCCCGCGGTGCGGCGGCGCGTCGTCCGCCGGCTCTGGGCGCGGGCGACCGGGCAGCGCGGCTCGCTGGAGGCGAGACACGTCGAGGCGATCCTGTCGCTCGTGCGGCGCGAACGCCCGGGGAAGGTCACGCTGCCGGGTGGACGCCTCGCCCGCTGTCGGTACGGCCGGCTCGAGCTCCTCCCGTCCGAGCGCGCTCCCGAGGCAGGGACCCTCGCGCCCATCGAGGTCCGGGGCCCCGGAAGGTATGCGCTGCCGGAGCACAGGTGCGCCGTCGAGATCGAGTGCCTCCGGGAGGGCGCCGTGCCCTGGCCGCTCGCGCTCCGGACGCGGCGACCGGGCGACCGCTGGCGCCCCGACGGAGGCCGCGGCTCCAAGACCCTGAAGCGCTGGCTCATCGATCGAAAGGTCCCCCGCGAGCGGCGCGACGGGCTGGTCCTATTGGCGCGCGGGGCGGAGGTGGTGGCGATCCCGGAGCTGGCGGCCGTGGGCTCGGGCTTCGGCCCCACGGGCGCAGGGCTCGCCGTCCACCTGGTGAGCGACCCGTAGGACCGCCGGCCGCACTGCAAAAGGGGTGAGGGGCTGCTATAAGGTCCGCCTGGTCCGGAGCGCGGCTCGACGTGCAGGTCCGCGGAAGACGCGGCGAATCCCGTCGGTTTCGACGATCTGACGCTCCACCGAAGGGGAAAGAGAGCCTTGCGACAGTCCTACAAGACCGCCCTGCTCTGGGTCTTCTTGATCGTGATGTTCCTCGCGCTGTGGCAGCTGTTCCAGCAGCGCGGCGCTCAGGCGAAGCCCTACAACTGGTCGCAGTTCATGCAGAAGGTCGAGGCGGGCGAGGTGAAGGAGGTCCGCATCAAGGACCTCGACTACATCGGCCACCTCCGCGACGGCTCCGAGTTCGTCACGACGGGTCCCATCGACGCGTCCGCGACGATCGCCGAGAAGCTGCGCCAGCAGGGCGTGAACCTCTCGTTCGAGAAGCCCGAGCAGAGCTCGCTGTGGGTGACGGTGCTGCTCCAGTACCTCCCCCTCGTCTTCCTGTTCCTCCTGTTCTTCTTCTTCATGCGCCAGCTGCAGTCCGGCGGCGGGAAGGCGATGAGCTTCGGGAAGTCGAAGGCGAAGCTCATGACCGAGCACCACAACAAGATCACCTTCGCCGACGTCGCAGGGATCGACGAGTCGAAGGACGAGCTCGAGGAGATCATCTCCTTCCTCAAGGACCCCAAGAAGTTCACGCGCCTCGGCGGCCGGATCCCGAAGGGCGTGCTGCTCATGGGGCCGCCGGGCACCGGCAAGACGCTGCTCGCCCGCGCGGTCGCGGGCGAGGCGGGCGTGCCGTTCTTCTCCATCTCCGGCTCGGACTTCGTCGAGATGTTCGTCGGCGTCGGCGCCTCGCGCGTCCGCGATCTGTTCGAGCAGGGCAAGAAGAACGCGCCCTGCATCATCTTCATCGACGAGATCGACGCGGTCGGCCGCCACCGCGGCGCGGGCCTCGGCGGCGGGCACGACGAGCGCGAGCAGACGCTCAACCAGCTGCTCGTCGAGATGGACGGCTTCGAGTCGAACGAGGGCGTGATCCTCATCGCGGCCACGAACCGGCCCGACGTGCTCGATCCCGCGCTGCTCCGGCCCGGCCGCTTCGACCGGCGCATCGTGGTGCCCCGCCCGGATCTCAACGGCCGGCTCGGCATCCTCAAGGTCCACACCAAGAAGACGCCGCTCGACACGGCGGTGGACCTCACGCAGATCGCGCGCGGCACGCCCGGCTTCTCCGGCGCGGACATCGAGAACCTGGTGAACGAGGCGGCGCTCTACGCCGCGCGGCGCAACAAGGAGAAGCTCGCGATCGAGGACTTCGAGTTCGCGAAGGACAAGGTCATCATGGGCACCGAGCGGCGCTCCATGATCATCTCCGAGAAGGAGAAGCGCACCACGGCGATCCACGAGGCGGGCCACGCGCTCGTCGCGAAGATCCTCCCGGGCACGGACCCCGTCCACAAGGTCACGATCATCCCCCGCGGCCGCGCGCTGGGCCTCACGCAGCAGCTCCCGCAGGAGGACCGGCTCAACATCTCCCAGGAGTACGCGCTCAACCAGGTCGCGATCCTCATGGGCGGCCGGCTCGCCGAGGAGATCACCTTCAGCCAGAAGACGACCGGCGCCGGCAACGACATCGAGGTCGCGACCAACCTCGCCCGCTCCATGGTCTGCGAGTGGGGCATGAGCGAGAAGATGGGTCCGCTCGCCTTCGGCAAGAAGGAGGGCGAGGTCTTCCTCGGCCGCGAGATGAACACGGTCCAGACCTTCTCCGAGCAGACCGCCCGCGACATCGACGCCGAGGTGCACCGCATCGTCTTCGAGCAGTACGACCGGGCGAAGCGCGTGCTCCTCGAGCACCAGACGATCCTCAACAAGATCGCCGACGCCCTCATCGAGTACGAGACGCTCGACGCGTCGGACATCGACCTGCTCGTCTCGGGCGGCTCGATCAGCCGTCCGCCGCCGCCGAAGCCGCTCGCCGCGGCCGCCGCCGAGAAGAAGAAGGGCGGCCTCCTCGACGCGGCCACGGCGCCCGTGCCGGCCAAGGCCTAGCGCGATGCGCATGCGGATCGGGGCCAGGCTCTTCGACGGGCCTGGCCCCTATCTCATGGGGATCGTGAACGCGACCCCCGACTCGTTTTCGGACGGCGGCCGGTTCCTCGACCCGGACCTGGCGGTCGCGCACGCGTTCCGGCTCGCCGAGGAGGGGGCGGACCTCGTCGACCTGGGCGGTGAGTCGACCCGGCCCGGCGCGCCGCCGGTGCCCGCGAACGAGGAGCTCAGGCGCGTGGTCCCGGTCGTCGCGGCCCTCCGCGCCCGCGGGTTCGCGCTCCCGATCTCCGTGGACACGACGAAGGCGACGGTCGCGCGCGCCGCGCTCGAGGCCGGCGCGGATCTGGTGAACGACGTGTCGGGCCTCGCCGATCCCGCGCTCGCGCGGGTCGTCGCGGAGGCGGGCGTCCCGGTCGTGCTCATGCACACGCGCGGGACGCCGGCGGACATGCAGTCGCGGGCGCGCTACGGCGACGTCGCCGCCGAGGTCCGCGCCGAGCTCGCCCTGGTGCTGCGGCGGGCCGAGGCGGCGGGTGTGGATCCGGAGCACACCATCCTCGACCCCGGCATCGGCTTCGCGAAGACGCCGGAGCACAACCTCGAGCTCCTCGCCCGGGTCGGGGAGCTGCGCGCGCTCGGACGCCCGCTCCTCGTCGGGCCCTCCCGCAAGAGCTTCATCGGCAAGGCCGCGGGCGCCCCCGTGGAGGATCGGCTGCCCGGAACGCTCGCGGCGGTGACGGCGGCGGTGCTCGCCGGGGTGGAGTGGCTGAGGGTCCACGACGTGGCGCCCGCTCGCCAGGCCGCCCGGGTGGCGGCGGCCATCCGGGACGCCGCGCGGCCCCGCTGACGAGTGCTCGGCTTGAAGTCGGCCTCACGGTAGACTGCCGCGCCCGGAGACCTCCGTTGCAATCCGTCCTCACGTTCCTCATCGGGCCGGACGCCACCGTCCGCGACGCGCTGCTCGCGCTCGTCGACGTGGCCGTCGTGGCGTTCCTCTGCTACCACGTGCTCCGCTTCATCCGGGGCACCCGCGCGACCGCGATCCTCGTCGGGCTCGCCCTCGTCGGCCTCGCGTACGCGGGCGCCGAGGGGGCCGGGCTCGCCACGCTCTCCTGGCTCCTCGGCCACTTCCTCAGCTACTCGTTCATCTTCGGCGTCATCGTGCTGTTCCAGGCGGACCTCCGGCGTGCGCTCGCCGAGCTGGGCCGCTCTCCGCGCCTGGCGCGGGTGGTGGCGAGGATCGTCCACGACGAGCGCGGCGCGCACGCCGAGCGGGTCGCGCGGATCGGCACGATCGACGCGGTGGTGAAGGCGGCCCTCGAGCTCGCCCGGCGGCGGGTGGGCGCCCTCGTCGTGGTCGAGCGGACCGCCGATCTCGCCGACCTCGCCGGCTCCGGGTTCCGCCTCGACGCCGCGATCACGCCCGAGCTCCTCGTCGCGCTGTTCCAGCCCGCGAGCCCGATCCACGACGGCGCGGTCGTGGTGCGGGGGAGCCGGGCGGCCGCCGCGACGTGCCTGCTCCCGCTCTCGGCGGCGCCCGCCGCGCTCGAGCTCGGCACGCGCCATCGGGCCGCCCTCGGCCTCGCCGAGGAGGTGGACGCCGCGGTGGTCGTCGTCTCCGAGGAGCGGGGCGAGATCTCCGTCGCGCTCGAGGGGACGCTGCACCGCGGGCTCGACGAGAAGCGCCTGCGCGCGCTGCTCTACGCCGCCGTCCTCGGCGCGGATCACGGCGGGACGGGCGGTCTCGCCGCCGTCGCCCGGGCGGGGGAGGCGTCGCCCGCGCGGCGCCGGCAGGGAGGATCGCATGCGGCGCTCTGACGTCGCGCTCGCGCTCCTCGCCGTCGCGATCGCGCTCGCGCTCTTCGTCGTGGTGCGCGGCGAGCGGCGCGTCACCGCGGTCTACGCGGTGCCGGTCGAGGCGGTGCTTCCACCGCGCGTTCCGCCCCTCGACGCGCTCCCGGTCGAGGTCACCGTCGCGGTGAACGGGCCGTGGGCGCGCCTCCGGGTCCTCGACCCGGCGAGCCTCGGCCCCGTCCGCGTCGACGTCACGCGCGCCGGCGGCGGCCAGGTCGCGTGGCGCGCGCGGGCGGAGGCGCTGCGCCTCCCTCACGGCCTGCGCCTCGAGTCCATCACCCCCGCCCAGGGCACGATCGATCTCCGGCGGGACGCCCGTTGAACGCTCCTCCCTCAAACCCTAGGTTGCCTGCGATGCCCACCCGTGAACCCTCCCCGACGTCCCGCGCAGCCGTGAACGGCGCGGCGCGCGCGCGCCTCCCCCGCAACGAGGCGCGGAACACCCTGCGCGACGGCCCTTCCGGCAACGGCGCCCGGAGCCACGCGCCGGTCGCTCGCCGGCTGTTCGGCACCGACGGCGTGCGCGGCGTCGCGAACGTCCACCCGATGACCGCCGAGATGGCGCTCCAGCTCGGGCGGGCGCTCGCCTACGTGGTGCGGAACGGCTCGCACCGGCACCGCATCGTCATCGGCAAGGACACCCGCCTGTCGGGGTACATGCTCGAGCAGGCGATCGCCTCCGGGATCAGCTCGATGGGCGTGGACGTGATGCTCTCGGGCCCCCTGCCGACGCCCGGCATCGCGTTCCTCACCGAGTCGATGCGGGCGGACGCGGGCGTGGTCATCAGCGCGAGCCACAACCCGTACCAGGACAACGGGATCAAGTTCTTCTCGCGCGACGGGTTCAAGCTCCCCGACGCCGTCGAGCTCCAGATCGAGCAGCTCGTGCTCGGCGAGTCGGGCCTCGAGGAGTTCCACGCGCTCCGCCCGACGGCCACGCGCATCGGGAAGGCGAAGCGGATCGACGACGCCATCGGCCGCTACGTGGTGTTCCTCAAGTCGATCTTCCCGAAGAGCCTCACCCTCGACGGGCTCACCATCGTGGTCGACTGCGCCCACGGCGCGGCCTACCACGTGGCGCCGGCGGTGTTCGAGGAGCTCGGCGCCAAGGTCATCGCGCTCAACGTGAAGCCGGACGGGAAGAACATCAACGACGGGTGCGGCGCCGTTCACCCGGAGAGCATGGCGAAGGCCATCCAGAAGCACCGGGCGCACCTCGGCCTGGCGCTCGACGGGGACGCCGACCGCGTGATCCTGGCGGACGAGAACGGGCGCATCGTGGACGGCGACGCGGTCATGGCCCTCGTCGGGCGCGACCTCATCCACCAGAAGGCGCTCGCCAAGAAGACGGTGGTCGCGACGGTCATGTCGAACCTCGGCCTCGAGCGCGCCCTCGCCGGCGCGGGTGGCCGGGTGGTCCGGACGGCGGTGGGCGATCGCTACGTCGTCGAGGAGATGCGCCGCAGCGGCTACAACTTCGGCGGCGAGCAGTCGGGGCACCTCATCTTCCTCGACCACGTCACGACCGGCGACGGCGTCGCCGCCGGCCTGAACGTGCTCGCGGTGATGCAGCGCGAGGGGCGCCCGCTCTCGGAGCTCGCCCGCTGCTTCGAGCCGGTGCCGCAGGCGCTCGTGAACGTCGCGGTGAAGGAGAAGCGGCCGCTCTCGGACCTGCCGGGGGTCGCGGGCGCCATCGCCGCGGTGGAGAAGGCGCTCGGGAAGGACGGGCGCGTCCTCGTGCGCTTCTCCGGCACGGAGAACAAGGTCCGCGTCCTCGTCGAGGGCACGGACGGCAAGCGGATCCGGGCCCAGGCCGAGCAGATCGCCGAGGAGCTGCGCAAGGCGCTGGGGTAGCGGCCACCGAAGGTCCGTCGCGGGCACAGGCGCAGCCGGGTGAGGCTGCGCCGGAGCCGAGCGCGGGTTCGGGGGGGGACGCGCCGTGTGCGTCCCTCCGGCACGAAATGAGTTAGATTCCGGCCATGCCAGCTCGTCTCGGTGTCAACGTCGACCACGTCGCGACGCTCCGTCAGTCCCGCCGCACGACGTACCCGGACCCCGTCGCCGCGGTGGTGCTCGCCGAGCTGGGCGGGGCGGACCAGATCACCATCCACCTCCGCGAGGACCGCCGGCACATCCAGGAGCGGGACCTCCAGATCCTGCGGCGCACCGTCTCGACCCGGCTCAACCTCGAGATGGCCGCCACCCAGGAGATGGTGAAGATCGCCTACGAGGTGAAGCCCGACGTCGTGACGCTCGTGCCGGAGCGGCGCGAGGAGCTCACCACCGAGGGCGGCCTCGACGCCGTCGGCGGCCGCGACAACGTGCGCAAGGTCGTGAAGACGCTGCGCGACGCCGACATCAAGGTCTCGCTGTTCATCGATCCGGATCTCGATCAGGTGAAGGCGGCGCACCGCGCCGAGGCGTCCACGGTCGAGTTCCACACCGGGCGCTACTGCGACGCGCGGCTCGCCCCGGATCGCCGCAAGGAGCTCTCGCGGCTCGTGGACGCCTGCAAGGCGGCGTCGAAGCTGGGGCTCGAGGTGGCGGCGGGGCACGGGCTCAACTACCAGAACGTGCTGCCGGTCGCGGCCATCCCCGAGATCGAGGAGCTCAACATCGGCCACTCGATC
The DNA here is from genome assembly GCF_022690805.1 of Anaeromyxobacter sp. SG66. Classification (NCBI taxonomy): domain Bacteria; kingdom Pseudomonadati; phylum Myxococcota; class Myxococcia; order Myxococcales; family Anaeromyxobacteraceae; genus Anaeromyxobacter; species Anaeromyxobacter sp. SG66. The sequence continues at coordinate 7,775 of NZ_JALCZC010000028.1, read as the reverse complement.
GTGGGGCGGGCGGTGCTGGTCGGCATGGAGCGCGCCGTCCGCGAGATGCGGGAGCTCATCGCGAAGGCGCGGCCGTAGGTTCGATCCGCTCGCCCTGAGCTGTCGGGCGGCGCGGGCGAGGGGAGGCGACGTGGTCCTCGGGCTCGGCATGGACGTCGTGGAGGTGGCGCGGATCGAGCGCGTCCTCGCGGGCCCTCCCGGCCGCGCGGACCGCTTCCTCGCGCGCTGCTTCACCCAGGGCGAGCGCGCCTACTGCGACGCCGCCCGCGACCGCGCGACGCGCTACGCCGCCCGCTTCGCCGCGAAGGAGGCGGCGTCGAAGGCGCTCGGCGCGCCCGCCGGGATCCGCTTCACCGACGTCGAGGTGGTCCGGGGGCAGGGCGCGCCCGCGCTCGCGCTCCGCGGCGTGGCCTGGGAGGCGGCGGAACGGCTCGGCGTGCGGCGCGTGCTCGTCACCCTCACCCACGACGGCGGGGTCGCCGCGGCGACCGTCGTGCTCGACGGGGAGGCGCGATGAGGCTCGTCGGCTCCGCGGAGATGCGGGCCATCGACCGCGCCGCCATCGACGCGTTCGGGGTGCCTTCGCTCGCGCTCATGGACCGCGCCGGGCGCGCAGTGGCGGAGGCGGCGCGCGCGCTCGCGGCGCCGGACGGCCGGTTCGTCGTGGTCTGCGGCGGCGGGAACAACGGCGGCGACGGCTACGTCGCGGCGCGGATCCTCCGCGCGGCGGGGCGCGACGCCAGGGTCCTCTCCCTCGTCGCGGCGGCCCGCCTCGCGGGGGACGCGCGCGCGACGCGCGACGAGGCGGAGCGCGCGGGCGTGCCCATCGACGAGGCGGGCGCGCTCGGCGGGCTCGACGCCGGGCCGGGCGACGTGGTGGTCGACGCGATCTTCGGCACCGGGCTCTCGCGCGCGCCCGAGGGCGCCTTCGCGCGGGCCATCGAGCGCGTCGACGCCGCGCGGGCCGCCGGCGCGCGCGTCCTCGCCGTCGACGTCCCCTCCGGCCTCTCCGCCGACACCGGCCGGCCGCTCGGGGCCTGCGTCCGCGCCGACCGGACCGTCACCTTCGCGTTCCAGAAGCGCGGGCTCGTCCTGCACCCCGGCCCGTCCTTCGCGGGCGAGGTGACCGTCGCCGACATCGGCATCCCGCCGGAGGCGGCCGGGCGCGTCGCGGTCCTGTGCGAGCTCCTCGAGGCGGACGGGGCCCGCGCGCTCCTGCCGCCGCGCAGGCCCGACGCGCACAAGGGCGACGCCGGGCGGCTCCTCGTCGTCGCCGGCTCGCCCGGCAAGACCGGCGCGGCGCACCTCGCGCTCACGGGCGCGCTCCGCGGCGGCGCCGGCCTCGTCACGCTCGCGGCGCGGGCGGAGGCGCTGGCGCTCGCCCTGTTCGGCCGCCCCGAGGCCATGAGCACGGCGGTGCCCGGGACGGGACCGCTCGGGCGCGCGGACCTCCAGGCGCTGCTCGCCGCGGCGAAGGGCGTGGACGCGCTCGCCATTGGCCCAGGCATCCCGCGCGGCGACGAGACGGGCGAGCTCCTGCGCGCGCTCCTCGAGCGCGCGCGGCTCCCGGCCGTGCTCGACGCCGACGCGCTGAACGCGCTCGCGGACGATCCCGTACGGCTCGCGGGCCTGGGCGTGCCGCTCGTGCTCACGCCGCATCCCGGCGAGATGGCGCGCCTGTGCGGGACGACGATCGAGGCGGTGCAGGCGGACCGCCTCGGCGTCGCCGCCGAGAAGGCGCGCGAGTGGCGCGCGACGATCGTGCTGAAGGGCGCGCGCACGGTGGTCGCGGACCCGGAGGGTCCGGCGGCGGTGATCCCGACCGGCAACGCCGGCATGGCCACGGGCGGGACGGGCGACGTGCTCGCGGGGCTCGTCGGCGCGCTGCTCGCGGGCGGCCTCGCGCCCGGCGCGGCGGCGCGCGTGGGCGCCTGGGTGCACGGGCGCGCGGGAGATCGGGTGGCGGCGCGCCTCGGGCAGCGCGGGCTCCTGGCCGGCGACCTGGGCGAGGCGATCGGGGAGGTCTGGGCGGAGTGGGGACGATGACGGCGGAGCGGTTCACCGCGCGGCGGACGACGCGCTCGGCGCGCGCGACCTACGCGCTCGGGAGGAAGCTCGGCGGGCTCCTCCAGCCCGGCGACGTGGTGGCGCTCGTGGGCGAGCTCGGCGCGGGCAAGACCCAGCTCGTGCGCGGCGCCTGCGAAGGCGCGGAGGTCCCGGCGGAGGAGGTCTCGTCGCCGAGCTTCGCCATCGTCGCGACCTACCGCGGCAGGATCCCGGTGCACCACGCCGACCTCTACCGGATCGGCGACGAGGACGAGCTCTACGGGACCGGCTTCGGCGACCTCGTGGGCGGGGAGGGCGCGCTGCTCGTGGAGTGGGCGGACCGGATCCCTTCGGCGCTCTCCGCCGAGCGGCTCATTCTCACGCTGTCGCACGACGCGAAGGCGCCGTCGGTGCGGCACGTGGAGATCGAGGGCGTCGGAGCGCGACACGCGGCGCTCGCGCGGGCGCTCGCGGGGCCAGGGCGGCGCACCCGCCGCGTCGCGAATGCAGCCGAGCCGCTCGCGCGCGTCAAGCCCGGGAAGTGATCCCAGGGCGCGCCTCGCTCACCGGCAGCGACGCAACGCGCGGCGGCGGCTTCAGCGGCCGGCCCGACGGCACCACCTGCTCACCCGCGCTGCGCGGCCACGGCGGGTCCCCCGGCGCCGACCCGGGGGACCCGCGGCGGGCCAGCCGTCAGTACCAGAGATCGTCGCGGCGCACGCCTGCTCCCGGCCGCAGCCCCTGGTCGTCGAGATCCTGCGCGAGGTCGTTCCAGAGCGACTCCGCGAGCCCGGACAGCGCGCTGCGCTTGCGATCGAGGCTCATCGGGTCCGTGCGACCGCGGCCGGCCTGGAACTCCTGCGCGGCGCGGCGGAGGTACCCGGCGATGCGCCCGCTCCGCTCGGTGCGGGCGGCCTGCTCGGCCCGCTCCAGCTCGTCGAGGATCCTCGCTTCCACCCGCGCGACGAGGTCGGCGCTCCGGCGGACGCAGGCAGTGTCGAACTGGGCGAGCAGCCGGTCCACCTTCACCAGGAACGCGCTCACCTCCTCGTCGTCGCCCCCGCGCCCGGGCCGGCCTCCGCCCGAGCCGCCGGTGCGCTCATGCGCCAGCGCTGCGACCTCGTCGTCGGCGATGGCCCCGCGGTAGACACGGACGTCGTCGAGCCGCCCCTCGAGCCCGGTCCCGAGCCGCGCGCGGGCCCCGGTCGCGTCGGGGCGGGCGCCGAGGAAGGCCGGGCCCTTCGAGCCCTCGAGCCGCTGGAGCGACGCCTCGGCCTCGACGGACCCGTCGAGGAAGATCGCTGCGCGCTCGCCATCGAAGGTGGCGGCGACGTGGACCCACTGGCCCTTGGCCACCGCGCGCGCGGTCCGCACGCCCTGCGCCCGCGAGCCGTACCCACCGCCGGGGATGGCGAGGGCCACCTTGCCGCCCGCGTCGATCCGCAGCTCGAGCCAGCGATCCCGTGGGCCCTCAGCGGACGAGACCTTCGAGAAGATCACCTGCTCGCGGTCGGTGCGGCCGGGCCGGACCCAGGCCGCGATGGTGAACCGATCGGGCTCCGCCCGCTGGCCGAGGTCCACGTAGTCCCTGCCGGAGAAGGCGAGCGAACCCTCTGGGTCGCCGCCGCGGTCCTCCGCCGGGCGTGCCTTGCCGACGATCTTGCCGTCGGCGCGGCCCTGCCGGTCGGCCGCGTCGCCGTCGAGCGGGTACCACGCCACCAGCGCGGCGGCGCCGCCGCCGTCCGGGCCAGGCCCGCCGGGCGGCGGATACGGCATGGGCGGCACGGACGGCGGCGGCGCGCGGCCCGCCCCGGCCCGCATCTTGCCGTCGGCGCGGCCCTGCCGGTCGGCCGCGTCGCCGTCGAGCGGGTACCACGCCACCAGCGCGGCGGCGCGCGGCCCGCCACGGCCAGCAGCTCCGCGTCGCCGAGCGCGCGATCCCAGAAGTTCACGTCCTCGATGCCGCCCTGGAACGCGAAGGTTGGGCCCGCCGGCGTGCGACCGTCGCGGCCACCACCCTCGGGGCGCGCGCCGATGAAGGTCTCGGTGCGGGTCTGGGCGTACGCCACCTCGAGCGGAGCGCCGTCGCGGACACCATCCACCCAGAGCTGCGCTCGTCTGCCGTCGTAGGTCGCGGCCACGTGCACCCAGCGGCCGGGCTCGAGCGCGCGCTGCCCCTGCGCCGCGTCCCAGTCGCCACCGCCCGGGACGTGCAGGAAGAGCCGGCCGCCGGGGTCGAGGCGCAGCTCGAGGTTCTTCTCGTAGTGGCCCGGGAGGTTCCGGATCTTGGAGACGATCGCCATCACACGGTCGGTCGCGTCGGGCCGGATCCAGGCGGCGATGGTGAAGCGCGGGAGCTGCAGCGCGTCGCCGAGGACGACCCATGCGCGCGCACCGTCGAACCAGAGCGCGCCCCGGGGCCGCCCATCGTGGCCCTCGAGCGGGCGCGCGCCGACCACGCGCGCCGGCCTCCGCGTGACGCGGTCCACGGCGTCGCCGTCGAGCGGGTACGACGCCACCAGGCCGCGATCGAGCTCGACCGAGACCGGGCTCGCGCTGGGCCGGCCGTAGGGATCGATCGACCGCGCCTGCGCCGTAGCGACGGCGGGCAGCACGAGGGCGAGGGCGAGAAGGGCGAGGGTGCGGGGTCGAAGCAGCATCGGGGCCTCCGGGTTGGGCGCGCAGGGTCGCAGGGGCTCGGGGCCGCCCGCAAGCGGTGGTTCGTACGACACCGGGGACTCCGGCGGCGCTCCGCGTATTCAGCCGCAGCGGGCTCCTCGCGCGGCCGGGTGGCGGGCTCCGTGCGCAACGCGTCGAAACTCTTCGGGTTGGCACTCGGCTTCGAGGCACGCCGCCGCGTCCTCGAACACTCTGGGTCCGGCGAAGCCGAAGCCTGGAAAGGATCGCGCGTCGAGTCAGGTTCCGGTGGCCCACTCGAGCGCGTCGTCGAGCCGGTCCTGGCCGAAGAAGAGCTCGCCGCGCGTGACGAAGTCGGGCGCGCCGAAGAGGCCGAGCCGGGACGCCTCGGCCGTCCGGTCGCGGAGGGCCTGCTTCACCTCGGAGGACGACGCCCGCGCGACGAGGGCCTGCGGGTCCTGCCCGGCGTCCGCGAGGAGCGCCGCGACGACCGCGGGGTCCGCGATGTCCCGGTCCTCGGCGAAGTTCGCGCGGAAGACCGAGCGGAAGAAGTCGGGCGCCCACGGCTCGGCCGCGACGATGCAGCCGATCCGCGCGGCGAGCAGGCCGTTCCGGGGGAAGAGCGAGGGCCTCCGCCACGGGAGACCGTACTTCGCGCAGAGCCGCTCCACGTCGCGCCACATGTAGCGGCCGCGCACCGGGTAGGCGTTGAACGGGGAGTCCTTGATCCCGAGCTGCTCGGTGAAGATCGGACCGAGCAGGAACGGCCTCCACTCGACCGGAACGCCCGCGCGGGCGGCGAGCGGTTCGATCCGCAGCGCGGCGACGTACGAGTAGGTGCTCGCGAAGTCGAACCAGAACTGGAGGGGCGCGCTCGGCATGCGACGATCTTAGCGCGCCCCTGGCCTCCGGGGCCGGGGCCGGCTGGACCCGTGTCGGACCCGCCTGCTACGTTGCACGTCCCTGAACGTATGTCCCGGCGTTACCAGCTCAAGTCCCAGGCCGCCCCGGCCCGCGCGCTCAACTACCAGGGCCTGCTCAACGACCAGCAGATCGCGGTCGTCGAGGCGGGCGAGGGGCCGATCCTCGTCGTGGCGGGAGCCGGCTCCGGCAAGACGCGCACGCTCACCTGGCGCGTGGCGCGGCTCCTCGCGGACGGCGTCTCGCCCGAGTCGATCCTCCTCCTCACCTTCACCAACAAGGCGGCGCAGGAGATGCTCCGGCGGGTCGGCGAGGTCTGCCGGCTCGACACGCGCCAGATCACCGGCGGCACGTTCCACCACGTCGCGCACCAGATCCTGCGCGAGCACGGCGGCGAGCTCGGCTACCAGAAGGGCTACTCGATCCTCGACCGCGAGGACTCGCGCGACGTCATGACCGCGGCGATCGCCGACTGCGGGCTCGCGGTGGGGGCCCGCCGCTTCCCCAAGGCGGACGTCCTCATCGACCTCGTCTCGATGGCGGTGAACACCCAGACGCCGCTCGCCGACGTCCTCGCCGACCGACGCCCGCAGTTCGTCCCGCTGACCGACGACGTCCTCCGCGTCGCGCGCCGCTACGCAGAGCGGAAGCACGAGCTCAACGCGATGGACTTCGACGATCTGCTCCTCAACTGGAAGATCCTGCTCGCCGAGCGCGAGACCGTCCGGCGCGCCGTCGCAGGCCGCTACGCCCACGTGCTCGTGGACGAGTACCAGGACACGAACCGGCTCCAGGGCGACGTCGTCGACCTCATCGCCGCCGGGCACCGGAACCTCTGCGTCGTCGGCGACGACGCGCAGAGCATCTACGCGTTCCGCGGCGCCCACTTCGCGAACATCCTCGAGTTCGAGAAGCGCTACCCCGACGCGCGCCGCTACGACCTCACCGTCAACTACCGCTCCACCCCGCAGATCCTGGGCCTCGCGAACGCCTCCATCGCCGCGAACGTGCGGCAGTTCGAGAAGGAGCTCACGAGCGTCCGCGCCGACGGCACGCTCCCGGCGGTCGTGCCCTGCCGCGAGGTCCAGCAGCAGGCCGCGTTCGTCGCGCAGCGGGTGCTCGAGCTCCGCGACGAGGGCATCCCGCTGCCGGAGATCGCGGTCCTCTACCGCGCGCACCACCACGCGATGGAGATCCAGTTCGAGCTCGCGCGGCGCGGCATCCCCTTCGTCGTGCGGAGCGGGGTGCGGTTCTTCGAGGCGGCGCACGTGAAGGACGTGCTCGCCCACCTGCGCTTCGTCCGCAACCCCGGCGACGAGCTCGCCCTCAAGCGCTGCCTCAAGATCACCCCCGGCGTCGGGACCGCCACCGCGGAGGCCGTCTGGAACGCGTTCCTCGGGCGGCGGCGGCGCGGGGCGGGCACGGTGGACGAGCTCCTCGCGCCGGACGTCGCCTCCCACGTGCCGCCCAAGGGGCGCACGGGGTACCGCAAGCTCGCGGAGCTCCTGCGGGCGCTCTCGCGCAAGCCCACCGCCGACCTGCCGGGCGAGGCGATCGAGAAGGTCATCGAGGGCGGCTACGAGGAGTACCTCCGCGCCGAGTTCCTGAACGCCGACTCGCGCGTGGAGGACCTCCGCCAGCTCGCCGAGTACGCGCGCGGCTACGAGGACACCGAGACCTTCCTCGCCGAGATCTCGCTCCTCACCGAGCTCACCGCCGAGACGGTCTCGGAGGGCGGCGAGCCGGACGAGAAGATGATCCTCTCGTCGGTGCACCAGGCGAAGGGGCTCGAGTGGCGGGCGGTGTTCGTGGTGTGGCTCTCCGACGGGAGGTTCCCGTCGGCGCAGGCGCTCAAGGATCGCGACGGGGAGGAGGAGGAGCGGCGCCTGTTCTACGTCGCGTGCACCCGCGCCAAGGACGAGCTGTACCTCACGTACCCCATCCTCGCCGCGCCGCGCGACCGCGAGCGCGTCGTCATGAAGGCCTCGCGCTTCGTCGAGGAGCTCCCCGGCGAGCCGGAGCTGTTCGAGCGCTGGCAGCTCGACGAGCCGGGGGGCGGCGCGCCCGCGCTCGGCGCCGCGCCGCCGCCGCACGGGCAGCTCCCGCCGCGCGACCCGCGCGTCGTGCCGGCGCTCTTCGGCGCGCCCGATCCCGCCGACGCGCCGCGCCTC
>NZ_JALCZC010000027.1:0-49994 GCF_022690805.1 Anaeromyxobacter sp. SG66 | reverse complement strand
CGGTCTTCACCGCGCGGCCCGTCTTCTTCTCCGCGGCCTCGAGCGCCGCGACCAGCTCGCCCTTGGTCTTCCTGGACTGGCCCGGACCCAGCACCTTCCGGGCGAGCTCGCGCAAGCTCTCGACGGTCATCTTCCTGAAGTCGGCCATGGCAGTGTTCGAGAGAAATCCGGGTTGGCCGCGGTCCGCAAGGGGTTTCCCGGGTCGGCAGCGCGCGGGCGGCGGCGTTCGCGTCGCGTGTCCCCCCTGCGCGGGGCTGGGCCGGCCGTCCGCCTCTGCTACGCTCGAATCTCGCAACGGTGGGGGCCTCATGCACCGTCGGGCAACGTCGACCACGAGGGGACTCGAGCCGTGCGCGAGGTGCGGCGGCGCGCACCCCGCGGATGCGTCCTGCTCGTCTCCCCTGCCGACGCTCGCCTTCGGCGGTGGGCCCGGCCCGGCGCGGGCGCCCGCGGCGCAGGTCGCGGCGGTCGATCCGCTCCTGGGGACGCAGGTTGGCAGCTTTAGGATCTCGAGGCTCCTCGGCCGCGGCGGGATGGGCACCGTGTACCTCGCCGAGCATCCCGTGATCGGCAGCCGCGTCGCGGTGAAGTTCCTGCACGAGGCGATGGCGGCGGACGCGCAGGTCGTCTCGCGCTTCTACGACGAGGCGCGGGCGGTGAACCTCATCGGGCACGAGAACATCGTCGGCATCTACGACCTCTCGGTGCTCCCGCCGGGTCGCTTCTACTACGTGATGGAGCTCCTCGACGGCGAGACGCTCGCCGAGCGGGTCCGCGGAGGTCCGCTCGACCCCGCGACCGCCCTCGACGTCCTCCTGCAGCTCTGCGACGCGCTCCAGTGCGCGCACGAGCGGGGCGTCGTCCACCGCGACCTGAAGCCCGAGAACGTCTTCCTCGTGAACCGCCGCGGCCGCCGGAACTTCGTCAAGCTCGTCGACTTCGGCATCGCGAAGCTGCGCGGCGCCCGCGTCGCCGGCCGCACCGAGGCGGGTTTGATCGTCGGGACCCCCGAGTACATGGCGCCCGAGCAGTGCGAGGACGGTCCGATCGACGCGCGGACGGACGTCTATGCGCTGGGCGTCATCGCCTTCGAGCTCGCCACCGGGCGTCTCCCCTTCGCGGGGAGGAGCCTCGCGGCGCTCCTCCTCGCGCACCTCGAGGCGGTCCCCCCCCGCCCATCCGAGCTCGCCCCGGTCGCCCCGGCGCTCGAGCGGGCCATCCTCCGCGCCCTCGAGAAGGCCCCCGATGCGCGCTTCGCGGACATGGCCGCGTTCGCCGCGGCGCTCCGCGAGGCGCGCGCGGAGCTCCCGGCTCGCACGCCCTCCCCCGCTCCCGCCGCGGGCGCGGCACCGGTCCCGCGCGGTGCGGACGCCGCCCGGGAGGCCGCCGTCGAGGCGGAGGTGTGCGCCGGAGGCGCCCCCCCGGTGCGCCTCCCCGTCCGCGAGCTCACCCGGAGCGGCGCCTTCCTCCGCGGCAACGCGGCGCTCCCGCCGCTCCTCTCGCGGCTCCGGCTCACCCTCGCGCACCCCTCGCTGCGCGCGCCGCTCGGGCTGTCCGCCGAGGTGGTGCGCCACGTGTCCGCCGCCGAGGCCGCCGCCTGGCGGATGGACCCCGGCTTCGCGGTGCAGTTCGTGGACCTCGCGCCCGCGGACCGCGCCGCGCTCGCGACGCTCGCCGACACCCAGCGCCGCGCGACCCCGCCGCCGGCGGCGGGTCCCACGGGGGAGCCGCTCCTGCGCGCCCTCGAGGCCCGCGCCCCCGCGAGCCACTACGCGTTCCTCGCCGTGCCGCTCGACGCGGAGTTCGCCGACGTGCGGCGCGCCGCCCGGGGGCTGCGGGAGTCGCTCGAGGCGCTCCGGCTCCGGCCGCTCGCGGCCGATCACCCGGCCCGGGCGACCGCGCTCCTCGTACGCCTCGAGGCGGCGCAGGCGGCGCTCGCGACCCCCGCGGCCCGCCTCGCCCACGACGCCGAGCGCGGCAACGCCCTCGGCGTCTCGCGCTGCCTCGCCGCGGGCGTCCCCCGCGCCCTGCTCGAGTCGCGGCGGGCGGAGCTCCTCCGGGCGGCGCCCGCGCGCGGCGCCGAGGCGAGCCGCCAGCGCGCGCGCGCCGAGGTCGCCCGCAAGCTCGGGAACGCGGCCGCCGCCCTCGCGGCGTACGAGGCCGCGCTCGCGGCGGATCCACTCGACGTGGAGACCCTCGAGGCCTGCCTCGCCCTCCGCCGCGGGCCGAATGGCCCCGCCGCTCGCTGAGGAAGGCCCCCGCCGCGGGCTGAATAGACGATCCGAGCGCAGCGTCCAGGTCAGCGGGCCGCTCTTCGCCTACAATCGCCCGCCGATGACCGCGCTCGTCCCCGCCCTGCTGGCGCTCGCCCTCGGGCAGGCCGCCGCTGCCCCGGCCGCGCCGGAGCCCCCGCCGATCGCCGCCCCGGCGGTCGACGCGCCCGAGCCCGACCTCTCGCCCCTCCCGCGGCGCTACACCATCGAGCGGGTGGTCGTCTCCGGGCTGCACCACGCGCGCGAGCCGGAGGTGCGCCGCCACCTGCTCGTCACGGAGGGCGACCTGCTCGACGAGGAGCGCGTGCTCCTGTCGCGGCTGCGGCTCCTCCAGCTCGGCTGGTTCTCCAAGGTCGAGACGCGGGTCGAGCGCGGGAGCGAGCGCGGCCTCGTGGTGCTCGTGGTCGAGGTGGTCGAGCGGAACACGCTCCTCGTCACGGATCTCGTCCTGGGGTCGACGGGGCCGCAGCCCATCTACGGCGGCCTCGGCCTCTCGCAGCAGAACTTCCTCGGCCGGGGCTTCGGCCTCTCGGGCGCGTTCGTCTACGGCGGCTCGCCCGCGGGCCGGCCGCAGGATCCCGGCCGCTTCGCGGTGCGAGGCAGCTTCTTCGCGCCCGACCTGCCGCTCGCCCGCCGCGGGGCGCGGGGCGAGCGCGGCCTCGTCCTCGGCGCGACCGTCCTCTTCGTGCGCGGGGAGGAGCTCGCCTGCGGCGACCCGGACTGCGACGCCTTCTCGGACGACTTCGGCGCGGCGCCGCGGCTCCGCTACCAGCGCGCCTCGTTCGAGGGCACCATCGGCATCCGCCCCGGCGCCTTCGAGCGGCTCCTCGCGAGCTACCGGTACGAGGCCCTCCGGGAGCTCTCCGCCGGGGGCACGCCGGCCGCGCCCGAGAACCTGCCGCCGCTCCGGCCCGGCCGCTCGCGCCTCTCGGCGCTGACGGGGACCTACGAGATCGACACGCGCGACGACTTCTTCCTGCCGCGCGAGGGCCTCCGCGGCCTCGCCCAGGTGACGTTCGGCTCGCGCGTGCTCGGCGGCGACTACGAGTACAGCCGCTACCTCCTGCAGCTCGAGACGGCGTTCGGGCTCCTCGACCTCCCCCTCCGCCTCCAGGCGACGCTGGGCGCCGCGCAGGGCGGCGCGCCGTTCTTCGAGCGCTTCTACCCGGCGGACCTCGCCTACTTCGCCGTGGGTCCCGCCCTGGCGCGCTCGCTCGAGCTCAACTTCTCGACCGACTCGCGCTACGACGCGTTCGTCGCCATGGGCGGCCTCGAGTACGCCGTGCCGCTCTGGCAGCGGCAGGCGTTCTTCCGGCGCGGCTACCTCGCGCTCGGCGCGCGCGGCGTCTACTCCTCCCAGGTGCTCGGCGGCGCGCGGACCCGCTTCTCCCGCACCCCCGTCTCGGCCGAGCTCGCGCTCCGCCTCGACACGCCCGTCGGCGTCTTCAACGCGTCGCTCGGCTACGCGGTGGACAACCTGCTGTGACGCGCGCTCCCCGCAGGACCGGCCGCGCCGTGCGCCACCTCCTCGCCGCCCTCGGCGCCGCGGCCGCGCTGGGCGCCGTGGCCGCCGGCCCGCCCGAGCCGCTCGCCGCCCGGGTCGCTCCGCGCGCCGGCCGCGTCGAGGCGAGCCTCGATCTCTCCGCCGCGTTCCCGGCCGCGACCGAGCGCGACTTCGGCAACGGGCTCACGAACGTCGTCGCGATCTACGTCTCGGTCGTGCCCGACGGGTCCCGCGCGCCGGCCGCGCTCTACGGGCGGGTCGTGGAGATCCTCTTCGACGTCTGGGAGGAGACGTACGCGGTGACGGTGAAGGACCCGCGCGCGCCCCAGGGCGTGCACTACGTGCTGCCGGACTTCGCGGCGCTGCGCCGGTTCCTCTCCGAGGCGCGCGGCGTCGACCTGGGTCCGGTGCAGGCGCTGCCCGGGGCGCCCTACCACCTCGAGGCGCGCGTCGAGGTGAACCCCGTCTCGCGCGAGCAGCTCCAGCGCACGCGCGAGTACATCGCGAACCCCGCCGCCGGCACCCGCACCTCGGGCGGGACGCGCAGCGTGCTCGGCGCCGTCGCGAGCTTCCTCCTGCGCGAGCCCGATCCCGGCAGCGACGTGCACCTCTTCCGCTCGCGCTCGTTCGCGCCGGGCGCCGCGGCGTCGGGGGCGGGGCGGTGAGCGGCGCGCCCTCCCTCGTCCGCCGCGCGGCCGGCGCGCTCCGCGTCTCCCGGTTCGAGGCGAAGATCGCGGTCGCCCTCGTGGTCTCGGCGACGCTGCCGCTCCTCGGCGCGCTCCTCCTCGCCGGGAAGCTCGCCGAGGAGAACCTCGCGCTCGGCCTCGACCCCCGCGTGGTGGAGCGGCTCGAGGCGGTGCCCGCGCTGTACGGCGACCTCTTCCAGGCCCGCAAGCAGCTCTACGCCGAGCAGGCGCGCGCGCTCGCGCGCGGGCTCCCCAGGGACCGCGGGCGGACGCACGCGTATCTCGAGTCGGCGCTCGCGAAGACGCCGCGGCTCCGGCGCGTGTCGCTCCACGCCGCGGACGGCGCGGTCGTCGCCGAGGCCGAGACGCAGGCGGAGAACCCCGAGGGCGAGTGGCGGGAGGCGCCGGCGCGGGTGGCGCTCCCCGGCGGCGGCCGCCTCGACTGCACGTTCGCCATCGAGGCGCGCTACTTCGCCGAGCTGGGCGAGGCGCGCGAGGTGGGCGAGCTCGTCCAGGGCGTGGACGCGCTCCGCTCGGAGATCCGGCGGAGCTACGTGCGCGCCTTCGCGCTCCTCCTCGTCGCGTGGGCGGCGGGGGCGGCCGCGATCGGCATCCTGCTCGCGCGCCGCACCACCCGGCGGGTCACGCGGCTCGTCGGGGCGGTCCGCCAGCTCGCCTCGGGCGACCTCTCGGTCCAGGTCGATCCCGGGCGGGCGAACGACGAGGTCGCCGGCCTCGCCCGCGCGTTCAACGCCATGGTCCGCGAGGTGCGGGAGAGCCGCGACCGGATCGTCTACCTCGAGAAGATCTCGGGCTGGCAGGACGTCGCGCGCCGGCTCGCCCACGAGATCAAGAACCCGCTGACGCCGATGAAGCTCGCGTTCCAGCAGCTCGAGGCCCGCTGGAAGGCGACCCGGGTCCGGGACCCCGACTTCGGCAAGCTGCTCGGCGAGGCGGGCGAGATCGTGCGCGAGGAGATCGGCACGCTGCAGCGGCTCGTGGACGAGTTCTCGGCGTTCGCAAAGCTCCCGGAGGTGCGGTCCGAGCCGTCGGAGCTCGGCGCGTTCGTGAAGGAGTTCCTCCGCACGAGCAAGCAGCTCGGGGCGGCCGCCGAGCTGTCCGTCGTGAAGGCGAGCGGCCCCTGCCCGGTCGCGCTCGACCGCCAGCTCATGCGCCGGGTGCTCACGAACCTCTGCCAGAACGCCATCGACGCGGCGCGCCCGGCGCGCGCCCGGATCCACCTCGGCATCGCGCGCACGCGCGAGCGCGCCGTGCTCACCGTCGCGGACGAGGGGCCCGGCATCGACCGGGACCTCTGGGACCGGATCTTCGACCCGTACTTCACGACGAAGGGGGTCGGCGGGACCGGCCTCGGCCTCGCGATCGTGAAGAAGATCGTCCTCCAGCACGGCGGCGAGATCCAGGTCGGCGATCGCCCGGGCGGCGGCGCGTCCTTCACCATCGCCCTGCCGCTCGCGCCCGAGGCGCAGCGGGCCGCCTGACGGCCCGCGGGCGCGGCGGCCCGGGCCGGGATCGCGGGCGGAGACTCGCGTCGGCCCCCCCGCGGGCGGCGCGGAGCCCGCCCCGGCCCGGGTCCCCGCTGCGACGGCGGGTTCAGCTCGAGCGCGCAACGCTGTAGCATCCGCCGCCATGGCATACGATCTCGACGGCAAGGTCGCGCTCGTCACGGGCGCGACGGCGGGGTTCGGAGCGGCGTGCGCGGAGGCGCTCCTCCGCGCGGGCGCGCGGGTGGTCGCGACGGGGCGGCGCGAGGACCGGCTCGAGGCGCTCGCCGCCAGGGGCGGCGGCCGGGTCCACCCGCTCGTGCTCGACGTGCGCGACCGGGGCGCGGTCGAGGCGGCGATCTCCGGCCTCCCCCCGGGGTTCGCGGCGATCGACGTGCTCGTCAACAACGCGGGGCTGGCGCTCGGGCTCGAGCCCGCCCAGCGCGCGTCGCTCGACGAGTGGGAGACGATGATCGCGACGAACTGCACCGGCCTCGTGACGGTGACGCGCGCGGTGCTGCCCGGGATGGTCGAGCGGAACCGCGGGCACGTCGTGAACCTCGGGTCCGTCGCGGGGAGCTACCCGTACCCGGGCGGCAACGTCTACGGCGCGACGAAGGCGTTCGTGCGGCAGTTCTCGCTCAACCTGCGCGCCGACCTCCTCGGCACGGCCATCCGGGTGACGTCGATCGAGCCCGGGATGGCGGAGACGGAGTTCTCGCTCGTGCGGTTCGGCGGCGACGCCGAGCGCGCGAAGAAGGTCTACGAGGGCGTGACCCCGCTCTCGGGCGAGGACGTGGCGGACGCGATCGTCTGGTGCGTGACGCGTCCCGCCCACGTGAACGTGAACGCGCTCGAGCTCATGCCCGTGCAGCAGGCGTTCGCGCCGTTCGCGGTGAGCCGCAAGTGAGCCTCGCCGAGACGCGCGGCGCCGCCGGCCCGTGGGGGGCGGCGGCGCCGTCGAGGCCTCGATCGCCGCGCTACTCCGTCGCCTCGGCCCCCATCGTCGCCGGGTAGCCGATCTCGTCGGCGAGCGGCTGCAGCTCGCGGCGGAGCTTCTCCAGCGCGCGGATCTCGAGCTGGCGCGCGCGCTCGCGCGAGAAGCCGAAGTGCTGGCCGAGATCCCGCAGCGTCTCCTTGCCGTCGCCCATGATGCGGGCCTCGACGATGTGGCGCTCGCGCGGGTCGAGGCGGCCCATCGCCTCGCTCACGCGCCGGTTGACGATCGCGTCCTCCTCGACGCGGGCGAGCTCCTCGTCCTGAGGATCCGCGTCGGCCGGGGTGAACTCGAGGTGCGTGCTCGTCCCGTCGGCGACCGGGGCGTCGAGCGAGAGATCGCGCCCCTCCATCCGCTGCTGCATCTCGATGACGTCGCTCGCCCGGACGCGGAGCTTCTTCGCGACGAGGTTCACGTCGATGCCCTCGGACTCGAGCCCGGCGCCCGGAGTCACGCGCTCGATCTCGTGGCGGGTGCGGGCGAGCGAGAAGAAGAGCTTCCGCTGCGCCTGCGTGGTCCCGATCTTCACGAGCGACCAGGACTTCAGGATGTGGTTCTGGATGTACGCCCGGATCCACCAGACCGCGTACGAGATGAGCCGGATCTCCTTGTCCGGATCGAACTTCTGCACCGCCTTCATGAGGCCGATGTTGCCCTCCTGGATGAGGTCGGCCATCCGCAGCCCGTAGGAGCGGTACTCGAAGGCCACCTTGACGACGAAGCGGAGGTTCGCCTCCACGAGCCGGTGGGCGGCGCGCGTCTTCCCCTCGTCCCGGTACTCGCGGGCCAGGCGACGCTCCTCTTCCACGGTGAGGAGCGCGACCTTGTTGATCTCGCGGAGGTACTGGTCGAGGGTGCTGCTCGCGCCGGTCGTTCGATTCATCGTTCCTGCCTCCTGGTGGCCTCGTGGTGATGTCGCGTCAGAGCCATCGAGCAATGGGCGTGCCGCGGGGGGAGGTCCCCTGTTTCTGGCGCAAAACCGGGGGGTGCCGCGCCGCCGGAGCGGACGCAGACTGTAAGAACGAACGCAGTCGCCCGGTTCGAGATCGGTAAGCGCGACAGGAGCGGCCATCCGCGGGCGCGAGGCCTCGCCGGTCATGGCGGCGCTCGCTCGTGCGCTCGTGCTCCAGGGAGCCAGAGCCTGCAGAAACGACGGCCAGCGTCCGGGCGCCGGAGCGCCCGGCGAGCGGGCGAGCGACCGGTCTCGCGCAGAGGACGAACCTCATGGAGGGGTTCCGAGGGCAGCAGCGCGGCCGGTGAGCGTGCGGTACAGCTCGAGCGTCCGGTCCGCCATCCGCTTCGGGCTGAACCGGCGCGCGCGAGCCCGCGCGCGGCCGGCGAGGAGCGCGCGCCGTCCGGGATCGGCCGCGAGCGCGCCGATGGCCGCGGCGAGGGCGTCGTCCTCGCCCGGCGTGACGAACGCGGCCGCGCCCGCCCAGCTCTCGCGGAGGCTGGGAATGTCTCCGAGGACGAGCGCGCAGCCCGCGAGCGCCGCCTCGAGGACCGAGAGCCCGAACGGCTCGTACCGCGCCGGGTGCGCGAAGATGGCCGCCTCTCCCATCCATCGGGCGAGCTCCTCCTCCGGCAGGTGGCCGAGGAGCTTCGCGCCGCCACCGGCCTCCGGCACGCGGGGCGCCCGGGTCGCGCGCGCGGGCTCCTCGGTCTCGCCGGCGATCGCGACGCGCCAGGGGAGCCGGAGCCGCGGCGCGATGCGCACCAGCGCCGCCGCGTTCTTCGCCTCGTCCCACAGCCGTCCGGCGCCGAGGACCAGCTCCGCCTTCGCTCGCGGGCGGAAGCGCGCGGGGTCGCGGCCGCCGGGGATGACGGTCGGGCGCGGGATCGGGCCGTAGTGGCGGACGAGCGCCTCGGCCATCGCCGCGCTCGGCGCCGCGACCGCGTCGGCGCCGCGCAGCCCGGCGGCCACGACGTCGCGGTAGTGGTTCCACTCCGGAGGCGCGACCTCGTGCCGGACCGCCTCGAACCACGACAGCACGCAGGAGTGCCCCATGACGAGCTTCGGCGCGCGGAACGGGAGCGCCCCGTGCGCGAACGCGTTGGAGTGGACGACGTCGGGGCGCTCGCGCGCCTCGAGCTCGAGGAGCCAGCGGCCCGCGGCGCCGACGTCCTCCCAGGGGTCCTCCATCCACTCGAGCCGAAAGGCGCGCTCCTCGTGCACGAGGCCCGGGATGCCCGCGAGCGCCCGTCGCTGGTCGGGCGTGAGCAGGCGCCCTTCGGTGGCGAGCACCACGGCGACGCCCCGGGCGGCGAGCGCGCGCGAGAGCTCGACCGCGTAGGTGAACACGCCCCCGAGGGCGTCCGCGACGAGGAGGACCTTCATCGGCGCCCTGAGATCCGGTCGAGCACGACCTGCACTTCGACGATGCGTTCCATCTCCGGATCGTAGCGGCCGCCCTCCGCGAGCGCCCCGGCGAGATGCGCGACTCGGGTTCGAGTACTACGCCATCCGCCGGTCGCGGTCCCGCGCCGGCGCGCGCCCCCGCCGGTCGGGCAGTTGCCCGATGGCCGTCCGTCCGGTGCGGGAGCAGCTTGAGGGAGGCCCGGACATGGAGCGGGCCCCCCCATGGCGGACGAGATGCTCTGGCCGGGTCGGCCCCACCCCCTCGGCGCGACCTGCGACGACGAGGGCACGAACTTCGCGGTGTACGCGCGCGAGGCGGACGCGGTGGACCTCTGCCTCTTCGATCCCGCCGATCCCGCGCGCGAGCTGCGCCGCGTGCGGCTCACCGAGCGGACGGGGCACGTCTGGCACGGCTACCTGCCCGGCGTGAAGGCGGGGGCGCTGTACGGCTACCGCGCCCACGGCCCGTACGAGCCCGAGGTGGGCCTCCGCTACGACGGCGCGAAGCTGCTCGTGGATCCCTACGCCCGCGCGATCTCGGGCGAGGTCGATCTGGCGGGTCCGATCTTCGCCTACCGGCCCGACGCGCCCGAGCAGGACCTCGCCATGGACGACCGCGACAGCGCAGCGGCGGTCCCGCGCTCCGTCGTCGTGGGCGGGGGCTTCGACTGGGGCGACGATCGTCCGCCGCGCACCCCGCTGCACCGGAGCCTCATCTACGAGGTGCACGTGAAGGGCTTCACGGCGCGTCACCCCGAGGTCCCGCCCGAGCTGCGAGGCACCTACGCCGGGTTCGGCTCGCCGCCCGCCGTCGCCCACCTGCAGCGGCTCGGCGTGACCGCGGTCGAGCTGTTGCCGGTCCACGAGTACCTCGACGACCCCTTCCTGCACGCGAAGGGCCTCACGAACTACTGGGGCTACTCCACCCTCGGCTTCTTCGCGCCGGAGCAGCGGTACGCCCGCGGCAGCCGCGGCGAGCAGGTGACCGAGTTCCGCGAGATGGTGAAGGCGCTGCACGCCGCGGGGATCGAGGTGATCCTCGACGTCGTCTACAACCACACCTGCGAGGGGAACCACCTCGGCCCGACGCTCTCGCTGAAGGGGCTCGACAACCGCAGCTACTACCGGCTCGTCGACGAGTCGCCCCGCCACTACTGGGACGCGACCGGCTGCGGGAACTCGCTCGACACGACGAACCCGCAGACGCTGAAGCTCGTGATGGACTCGCTCCGCTACTGGGTCGAGGAGATGCACGTCGACGGCTTCCGCTTCGACCTCGCCGTCACGCTCGCCCGCGATCCCGAGCTCTTCGACGAGGCGTCGCGCTTCCTCGTCGCCGTCCACCAGGATCCGGTGCTCGAGCGGGTGAAGCTCATCTCCGAGCCGTGGGACCTCGGCCCGGACGGCTACAAGGTGGGCGCGTTCCCGGTGCGCTGGTCGGAGTGGAACGGCAAGTACCGCGACGTCGTGCGCCGCTTCTGGAAGGGGGACGAGGAGCTCGCGAGCGAGATGGGCTACCGCCTGACCGGCTCCGCCGACCTCTACGAGGGGGCCGGCCGGAAGATCTACGCGAGCGTGAACTTCGTCACCGCCCACGACGGCTTCACGCTGCGCGACCTCGTCAGCTTCGACCACAAGCACAACGAGGCGAACCTCGAGGAGAACCGGGACGGCGCCGACGACAACCACTCCTGGAACTGCGGGGCGGAGGGCGAGACGGACGACCCCGCCATCCTCGCCCTGCGCGACCGGCAGATGCGGAACCTCATGGCGACCCTGCTCGTGTCGCAGGGCGTCCCCATGATCGCCGCCGGCGACGAGCTGGGGAAGACGCAGGGGGGCAACAACAACGCGTACTGCCACGACGACGAGCTCTCCTGGCTCGACTGGAACCTCGACGAGCGCCGCCGCGCCTTCCTCGCCTTCGTGCGCAGGATGGTCAAGCTGCGGATGGAGCAGCCGGTGCTGCAGCGGCGCCGGTTCTTCCGCGGCGGCCACCCGTGGGACTCGTCGCTCAAGGACCTCGCCTGGTTCCGCCCCGACGGCTCGGAGATGACGGAGGAGGACTGGCAGAAGCCGTTCGCGAGGTCGGTCGCCTTCCTCCTCGGCGGCGACCAGATCGCGACGCCGGACGAGCGGGGCGAGCGGATCATGGGCGACTCCCTGCTCGTCCTCCTCAACGCCTGGCACGAGCCCGTCACCTACGTCCTGCCCGACGTGGACTGGGGGCAGGAGTGGCAGGTGCTCGTGGACACCGCCGGCGCGTCCGAGGAGAAGCACGAGCACGTGAAGGCGCGTGGCGCCGTGCCGGTCGAGGCGCGCTCCCTCGTGATCCTCTCCCGCCCGGCCGATCGCTGACGCGGCGCGCGGGGAAGGCGCTCCCGGCGGCGGCCGATTCGCGCGGCCGCCCCGGCCCGGCCTTATAATCCCCGCCCCATGGACGCGACGAAGCCGACCGTGCTCGTGGTGGACGACGAGCGCAACATCCGCCGCACGCTGCGCATGGTCCTCGAGGCGGAGGGCTACGCGGTCTCGGAGGCCGAGAGCGCGGAGGACGCGCTCAAGATCCTCGAGGGGGAGCCGGTCGATCTCGGCATCTTCGACATCCGCCTGCCCGGCATGGACGGGCTCGCCCTGCTCTCCCGCGCGCGCGAGCTGTGGCGGGACCTGCCGGTGGTGGTCATCAGCGGCCACGCCGACACGAGCGACGTGGTCGACGCGGTGAAGCGCGGCGCGACCGACTTCTTCTCGAAGCCGGTCGACCGCGACCGCGTGCTCGTCTCGGTGAAGAACGCGCTCGCCCGGCGCTCGCTGGAGGAGAAGGTCCAGGTCCTCGCCTCCCGGGAGCGGAAGTTCCAGGACGAGATGCTCGGCGAGAGCCCGGCCATGCGGAGGCTGCGCGAGGACATCGCCAAGGTCGCCCCGACGAGCGGCCGGGTGCTCGTCCTCGGCGAGTCCGGCACGGGCAAGGAGCTGGTCGCCGCGGAGATCCACCGGCAGTCGAAGCGGGCGCAGGGGCCGTTCGTCAAGGTCAACTGCGCGGCCATCCCCTCCGAGCTCATCGAGAGCGAGCTCTTCGGCCACGAGAAGGGCAGCTTCTCCGGAGCGGCGGCGCGGCGGCGCGGCCAGTTCGAGGTCGCCCACGGCGGGACCCTGTTCCTCGACGAGATCGGCGACATGAGCCTCTCGGCGCAGGCGAAGGTGCTGCGCGCGCTCCAGACAGGCGAGATCGTGCGGGTCGGCAGCGAGCGCGCCCTCACCGTGGACGTCCGCGTCATCGCCGCGACGAACAAGGATCTCGAGGCGGAGGTGCGCGAGGGGACGTTCCGCGAGGACCTGTTCTTCCGCCTGAACGTGGTGCCGCTCGTCTCGCCGCCGCTGCGCGACCGGCTCGAGGACGTGCCGCTCCTCGCCGAGCGGTTCTTCCAGCTCGCCGCGCGCGAGAACGGCACGCGCCCCAAGGCGATCGACCCCGAGGTGTACGACCGCCTGCGCGCCTACCGCTGGCCCGGCAACGTGCGCGAGCTCCGCAACGTCTGCGAGCGGATGGTGATCATGAGCGGCGACCGGATCACCGCCGCGGACGTGCCCGAGGCGGTCGGGCCGCGCCAGGCCGCCGCGCCCGCCGCCGGCGCGTCGGACCTGTCGCGCTACGGCGAGGTCCCGCTCCGCGAGCTCCGCGACCTCGTCGAGCGCGACTACATCCTGAAGAAGCTCGAGGAGCACGACTGGAACATCACGCAGGCCGCGCAGGCGCTCGGCGTCGAGCGCACGAACCTGCACAAGAAGATCAAGCAGCACGGGCTCTCGCGCGCGGGGCGGGGCGCGCCCGTGCCCGACCCGGACGGCGACGAGGGGTGACCCGCCCCATGCGCCCGGCCCACGCCATCCCCGGCCTCCCCTCCGCGGCCCCCCGCGCGCCCGAGTCGGAGGAGCGCCTCGCGCGCCTCGGGCGCCGCGCGCCGGACCGGCTCGACGAGGTGCTCGCGCTGTGCCGGCTCGCCGCCGATCCCGACCTCGCCCTCGCCGGCGTCGAGCGCTACGTGGACGGCGCGGGCGAGCTGCCCGCGGAGCGGGATCTGCTCGAGGCCCTCGTCCTCCTCGCAGGCTCGTCGCGCATGGTCCCGGCGCTCCTCGCGCGGGACCCGCGCCTCCTCCGCCGCGCCGCGCGCTCGCCGTTCCTCGGCCGCGAGCGCTCCGAGGCCGATCTGCGCCGGCTCCTCGCCCGCGCCGTGCGGAGGCTCGATCCGGACGACGTCGCGGGCCTCCTGCGCCTGCTCCGCGCGCTGCGCGCGCGCGAGATCGTCCGCATCGCCCTGCGCGATCTCCGGCGCGCCCGGGTCAAGGAGGTCACCGCGGAGCTCGCCTCGCTCGCGACCGCCTGCCTGGACGCGGCGATCCGGTTCCACGACCGGCGCCTGCGCGCGCGGCACGGGGCGCCCGCGGGGCTCGAGGACCGCGAGCCGGGCGCGGGCTTCTGCGCGATCGCCATGGGGAAGCTCGGCGCGCGCGAGCTCAACTTCTCCTCCGACGTGGACCTCGTCTACGTCTACGACCGGGACGGACAGACGATCGGCGAGCGGCCGCTGACGCACTTCGCCTACTTCGCGAAGCTCGCCGAGCTCGTGACCGAGGCGATCGCGAAGCCCACCGAGGACGGGTTCGTCTTCCGGGTGGACCTGAACCTCAGGCCCGACGGGCAGAACGGCCCCATCGTCAACAGCGTCCGCGCCGCGGAGCTCTACTACCAGTCGTTCGGCCGCACCTGGGAGCGCAACGCGCTCGTGAAGGCGCGCCCGGCGGCGGGCGATCTCGCGGTGGGGGACGAGCTCTTGCGCCAGCTCGAGCCGTTCGTGTGGCGGCGCAGCCTGGATCTCGACGTGCTCGCCGAGATCCAGGCGATGAAGGCGCGCATCGACGCGCGCGCCGGCGCGGAGGGGAAGGACGACCTGAAGCTCGGCAAGGGCGGCATCCGCGAGGCCGAGTTCTTCGTCTCCGCGCTCCAGCTGCTCCACGGCGGCCGGACGGACGGGAAGGCGCTGCGCGAGCGCGCGGTCCTCCCCGCCCTCGATCGCCTCCTCTTCGCCGGCGTCGTGCCCGCGAAGGACGGCGACGTGCTCGCGGACGCGTACCTGTTCCTGCGCCGCGCCGAGCACCGCGTCCAGATGGTGGAGGGCGCCCAGACGCACCGGCTCCCGGCCGCGGGCGAGCGGCTCGGCCTCGCGCGCGGGATGGGCTACGCGACGGAGGAGGCGTTCGAGGCCGCCCTCGCGGCGCACCGCGAGCGGGTGGCGAAGCTCTTCGCCGGGCTCCTCGGGGCGGCGGCCGAGGAGGCGCCGCTCGACCCGGAGCTGGCGCTCCTCGCCGATCCCGACGTCGAGGCGGCGCGCCGGGCCGAGATCGCGTCGCGGCGCGGCCTCGTGGACCCCGATCGCGTCCTCGCCGCGATCGACGCCATGGCCCGGCGGCGCACGCCCTTCTCGCCCCACGGCGATCCCGCCGCCGCGGTCGCGCTCCTCTCCGACGCGCTCGGCACGCCCGATCCCGACCAGGCGCTCTCCCACCTCGCCGACTTCGCCGCCGCGCTCTCGAACCCCGAGCCGTACTTCCGCATGCTCGCCCAGCACCGGCGCGTCTCGCGGCTCCTGCTCGCGCTCTTCGGCACCTCCGACTTCCTGTCGAAGCGCTTCCTGCGCCACCCGGAGCTCATCGACCTGCTGCTCCGGCAGGATCAGGTCCTGCTCGAGAAGGACGCGGCCCGCTTCCGCTCCGACCTCGAGGAGCGGCTCGCCGCGCTCCCGTCCGACCTCGAGGCGGACGACCTCCTGGAGCGCCAGCTCGGCGAGCTCCGGCGCTTCAAGAACGAGGAGGTCCTGCGCATCGCGATCCACGACATCGCGGGCACGATCGACCTGCCCTCCATCGCGCGCCAGCTCTCGGACCTCGCCGAGGTCTGCCTCGAGCGCTGCCTGGAGCTCGCCGAGGGGGAGGCGCGCGCGAAGGGGATGCTGCCGCCCTCGCGGCTCTGCGTCGTCGGCATGGGCAAGCTCGGCGGGCGCGAGCTCGGCTACCACTCCGACCTCGACCTCGTGTTCCTCTACCGCGGCGGCGGCGGCGAGAACCACACCGCCTACGCCCGGCTCGCGCAGCGCTTCATGTCCTTCCTGCAGATGCCTCTCCGCGAGGGGCGCCTCTTCGCCATCGACACGCGGCTCCGCCCGTCCGGCAACCAGGGCGCGCTCGTCATCGGCACGGAGGGGTTCACGCGCTACCACATGGGCGAGGCGCTCCCGGGCGGCGGCGCGCGCGACGGCGCCGCCGGCGGGGTGCGCAGCCAGCTCTGGGAGCGGCAGGCGCTCCTCCGCGCGCGGCACGTGGCGGGCGATCCCGCGCCGTTCGCCGAGATCGAGGCCCAGGTGATCGTGCCGGCCGTGTACGGGCCCCGCGAGGATCGCGCCCAGCTCGCCGCCGAGATCCGCCGCATGCGGGAGCGGATGGAGAGCGAGCTCGCCAAGGAAGCCTCGCGAGGCAAGAACCCGAAGACCGGGCACGGCGGCCTCGTGGACGTGGAGTTCGCCGCGCAGTTCCTCCAGCTCGCCCACGGCAACGCGCACCCCGAGATCCGCACCGGCTCCACGCCGGTCGCCCTCGAGCGGCTCCGGGCCGCGGGGCTGTTGCGCGAGGCGGAGTTCGAGGCGCTCGCGCGCGGCTACGAGTTCCTCCGGAGGGTCGAGCTCCGGCTCCGGATCGTCCACGACTTCGCGATCGACCACCTCCCCGAGAGCGGCCCGCCGCTCCACCAGCTCGCGCGCCGTCTCGGGTACTACGGCCCCGCGCCCGGCGACCGGTTCCTCGCGGACTACGCGCGCACCACCGGCGCGGTCCGCCAGGCGTTCGACGCCGTGGTGCGCTGACGGGGCCTGGGTAGGCCGTCCCGGCGGTTTTCGTCGCCGGAGGGGACTCGTCTACAATCCCCGCCGCCTTGCCCTCCGACGACGCCCTCGACGCGCTGCACCAGGACCTCCGGCCCTTCTGCGAGGCGGAGGCCGCGCTCGTCCGCGACGTGGTGTCGAGCTCGCCCTGGCTCTCCGAGCCGGACGAGGCCGCGCTCCGCTACGCGCTCAACCTGGCCCGCACCACGCTCGTCCGCGCTCCCGACGGCGGGGACGTGGACCTCTCCGGCCTCCTCGCGCCGTTCCGCGAGGACGTCCGGGCGCTCGCGCTGCCCGCCCTGCTCGGCAAGGGCGGCATCGACCGCGCCGCGGTCGCCCGCGTCGTCCCCGGCCTCTCGCTCCACGCGCGCGCCTGGCGCGGCCGCGCCGCGGCGGCCTTCGCCGGGCGGCTGCCGCCCGAGGCCATCGACCGCGAGGTCTGCGAGAAGGCGCTCGTGCTCGTGGCGGGCGGCGGGGGCGGCGTCGCCTGGTCCTATCTCGGCGCCTTCGCCCTCCTCGAGCAGTACGGCCTCGTGCCGCGGCTCCTCGCCGGCACGAGCATGGGCGCGGTGCTCCTCCTCTTCCGCGCGCGCCGCCTCCGCTGGCACCCGACGGACGTGGACGAGGCGATGCGCTCGCTCTCGTTCCGCTCGATCTTCCGCTTCCTCCAGACCGGCTCGCGCTACGGCCTGCCCGCGGCGATGCGGCTCTACCTGCGCGCCGCCATCGGCGAGTTCCTCCGCGGCCCCGACGGCCACCCGCTCACGCTCGGCCAGCTCGCCGTCCCGCTCGTGGTCGCCGTCACCGGCATCCGCAACGGCGCCCTCCCGCGCGACCCGAGCTACTACGAGCACCTCCTCGACCTGCACGGCCGCGAGGCCCGCCCCCACGTCGTGAAGCGGATGATGGCGGAGGTCTTCGAGGCGGTCGGAGAGCTCATCGTGCAGCGCGACCGCTTCGCCCGCCTCTACCTGGGCGGCGACGACGGGACCCGCTCGTTCGACGCCATCGACGCGGTCGGCTTCTCCTCCGCGCTCCCGGGCGTCATCCACTACGACGTGCTGCGCGACGACGAGCGCATGCACCGGCTCCTCGCCGAGCTCTTCGAGCGCCACGACCTGTTCCGGCTGGTCGACGGCGGGCTCGTGGACAACCTCCCCGCGCGCGAGGCGTGGGCCACCGTGCAGCGCGGCGCCATCGGCGCGCGGAACGCGTTCGTCCTGGCGCTCGAGGGCTTCGGGCCGAAGCTCACCCAGCCGCTCTGGTTCGGCCTCGAGCAGCTCGCCGCCCAGAACGTCGCGCGCAACCGGCCCTTCGTGCACCACCACCGCTCGTTCGCGCAGGTGCTCTCGCCGGTGGAGGTCGTGCCCTCCGAGCGCGCGCTCCAGCGGGCCATCCAGGCGGGCAAGGCCGGGCTCCACCCGGACATGCCGTTCATCGCGCGCATGTGCCGGCCCTTCCCCCCGCTCGCCGCCTGAGGGCGGCCCCCGCCGCGCGCGCCCGCCCCGGCCCTTGAAACGCCCCCCGCCGTCGGGCATGTTCGACCCCCACCACCACAGAAAGCGGGAAGGCCGGCATGATCAAGGCGGACAAGATCTGGCTCGACGGAAAGCTCGTCGCCTTCGAGGACGCGAAGGTCCACGCCCTCACCCACGCCCTGCACTACGGCATGGGTGTCTTCGAGGGCATCCGCGCGTATCGCGGCGCGGACGGTCGCCCGGCCGTGTTCCGGCTGCACGAGCACGTGCAGCGGCTCTTCGACTCCGCGCACATCGTGCTGATGGAGATCCCCTACTCGGTCGAGCAGGTCGAGCAGGCCTGCATCGAGACGCTCAAGGCGAACAAGCTCGACGCCGGCTACCTCCGGCCGCTCGCGTTCTTCGGCGCGGGGGCCATGGGCGTCGGCGCGGTGAACCCGGTCCAGGTCATGGTCGCCGCCTGGCCCTGGGGCGCCTACCTCTCCGAGGAGGGCCTGAAGCGCGGCATCCGCGCCAAGGTCTCCTCCTTCACGCGCATGCACGTCAACGTGAACCTGGTCCGCGCCAAGATCTCGGGCCAGTACGTGAACTCGTTCCTCGCCACCCGCGAGGCGGCCCTGAGCGGCTTCGACGAGGCGATCCTGCTCGACACCGAGGGGTACGTGGCCGAGGGCGCGGGCGAGAACATCTTCATCGTGAAGAACGGCGTGCTGCAGACGCCGCCGCTCTCGTCGCCGGTCCTCGCCGGCATCACCCGCGACTCGATCCTCCGCATCGCGCGCGACCTCGGGATCCCGGTGCGCGAGGAGAAGTTCACGCGCGACACCATGTACCTCGCCGACGAGCTCTTCATGACCGGCACGGCCGCCGAGGTGACCCCGGTGCGCGAGGTGGACGGCCGCCGCATCGGCAGGGGCGAGCCGGGGCCGGTCGTGAAGAAGGTCCAGGAGACCTTCTTCCGGGCCGTGCGGGGCGAGGAGCCGCGCTACCGGGAGTGGCTCACGGCGTACTGACCCTCCGCCTCGCAGGGCGCCATCGTCGCAAGACGAGCCCGCTCCGACGCCGCCGCGCTCCCGCCGGCGGCGTCTCCCTTTCTGGGACCAGCGCGCCCGCGGGAGGCGCAGGCTGCCCCAAGAGGGTCATCACATCGGGACGCCCGGCTCCTCCACGTAACCAGTCGAAATATGAACGTTCTCTCTGCTCGGCCCGACGTGGTCCGGGCGGCCGTGCGAGCGCGCGGAACAAAACCGGCCGAGAGCCCGTTCCAACCGCCGAGGTCGATGTTGGGTTGACGATGGGCGAAGCCTTCGGCTAGATTGCGCGCGGCTTCCGGTCAGGATGACCTGAAAATCACCCCACAATACATGCACTTGAGGCTGGTCACCGGGCAAGGCTCCCGCGAAGACCGCCGGGGCTCGAGGAGCACGAAAAAATGCGGACCCGATACGTCGACATCGACGATCGCATGGAGGATCTCGGCGACCGGATGCAGAGCGCACCCGAGGTCGGCGCGGATTTCCTCCAGAAGTACGAGCTGTCGTGGCTGTACCACGAGAACGCGCTCGAGGGCGTCGTCTACACGCCCCAGGAGCTCGCGGCCGCGCTCGCCAACCAGCCGCTCGCGGACGCGACGTTCGTCACCGCCCTCTCGGCGCTGCGGAACCACAAGACCGCCCTCGACCTCGTCCGCGAGGAGGCGAAGGCCAAGCGGCCCAAGCTCACCGTCGCGCTCGTGAAGCGGCTCTACGAGACGCTGTGCGGCGGGCCGGAGAAGACGCCGCCCGACTTCCGGAAGGACATGCCCCTTCACCGGGCGTACTTCCACGAGATCGCGCAGCCGGCCAAGATCCCGGCCGGTCTCGAGAAGGTCCTCGAGGCGACGGAGACGGCGGAGTTCCGTCACCTGCACCCGATCCAGCAGGTCGCGCGGCTGCAGCACGGCTTCATGCAGGTGTTCCCGTACACCGACCAGTCCGGCCGCATCGCCCGGCTGCTCGCGAACCTCCTGTTCCTGCACGCCGGCTACCCGCTCCTGCTCATCGTCCACTCCACCGATCGGCAGCGGTACTACGACTCGCTGCGCTTCGCGGAGACGGTGCTGCGGGACCTCACCGTGGAGGCGCTCGACAACGCGCTCGAGCAGGCCGAGAAGTTCTTCGCGGCGAACGTGCGGGCCAAGAAGGCTGCCCGCTAGCCGCTCCGGACCTCGTTCCGGCAGTTCTGCGCCCGGTCGGGGAGTCCCCCGACCGGGTGTATCGTTTCACTCTCGGGAGGAGCTCGGAGGAGATCGGCGCGGCGGGCCTGCCCTGGGACAGGCGCCCGCAGTGCGGCCAAGGGTGCGCATCGTTTGAGCTTTTCGTCCCGGTCGGGACGATCGGGGCGAGCATGGCGAGGCCACGCCCGCCTATTGTATAGATGCGCGCCCAATGTTCCTCGGAGCCCACGAAGGCATCGCAGGCGGAGTGTCGACCGCCTTCTCCCGCGCCGAAGCGGACGGCGCGGCCTGCCTGCAGATCTTCACGCGCAACGCGCGGGGCTGGGCGGCGAAGCCGCTCGAGGACGACGAGGTCGCCCGTTTCAAGGGCGAGGCCAGGCGGACGAAGCTCCCCACCGCCGCCCACTCCTCGTACCTCATCAACTGCGCGGCGCAGGACGCCGAGATCCGGAACAAGAGCTGGAGCGGCCTGGCCGACGAGCTCGGCCGCTGCGCCCAGCTCGGGATCCCGCACCTCATCTTCCACCCCGGCAGCCACGGCGTGGAGACCGAGGGGTTGAAGCTCGTCGCGGAGGCCATCGAGCGCGCGCTCGACGCGGTCCCGGGGAAGACGCGCCTGCTCGTCGAGACCACCGCCGGCCAGGGGACCAGCCTGGGCTGGCGGTTCGAGCACCTCGCCGCAATCCGCGCAGCGATCCCCGCCGCACCGCGCAGGCGCGTCGGCGTCTGCGTGGACACCTGCCACCTCTTCGCGGCGGGCTACGACCTCACGACCGAGGCCGGCTACGCGCAGACGTTCGAGGAGCTCGACCGGGTGGTCGGCCTCGCGCACGTGCGAGCGTTCCACCTGAACGACTCGAAGAAGCCGCTCGGGTGCCGGGTCGATCGGCACGAGCACATCGGGGAGGGGGCGATGGGGCTCGCTCCGTTCCGCCTCCTCGTCAACGACGCCCGGTTCGCGGAGCTGCCCGGGTTCGTGGAGACCGAGTCTCGCTGGAAGGAGAACATCGAGGTCCTCCGCGGCCTCGTCCGTCGCCGATGAAGTCTCCCCATCCCATGCGCCAACCGAACGAAGATCCGACTCGATCACGTGCGCGGCCGCCCGTGCGCTCCGCCCGGATGGCGCTCTACCCGCGCCACGTGGCGAGCACGAGGGCGAAGCTCGACCGCCTCATCGAGTACGCCCGCTCGCACAAGCGCGCGCTGATCCTCACGCACGACAACCCGGATCCCGACTCCATCGCGGCCGGCGTCGCGCTCGCCCACCTCCTCGACAAGCTCGCCGGGGTCGAGGCGATCGTCGCCTACGGGGGCATCGTCGGCCGCGCGGAGAACCGCGCCCTCGTCCGCGTGCTGAAGCTCCCGGTCGTGCCGGTCTCGCGCGTCGTGTTCGACGAGTACGACCTCATCTGCATGGTCGACACCCAGCCGGAGCAGGGAAACCACTCGCTGCCGGCGCGCCACTTCCCCGACGTCGTCATCGACCACCACCCGGAGCGGCCCGACTCGCACCTCGCCCCCATCGCCGACGTCGGCGGCCCGCTCGGCGCGACCTCCACCGTGCTCGCGGAGTACTTCCGCGCGAGCGGGCTCGAGATGCCGGCGCCCGTCGCGACGGCCCTCTTCTACGGGATCAAGGCGGACACGCGCGACCTCGGCCGGCAGACCACCGACATCGACGTCGACGCCTACCTCTGGCTCTTCCCGATGGTGGACAAGGAGGCGCTCGGCGAGATCGAGCACCCCCGGCTCCCCGAGGACTACTTCCGCCTCTACCACGTGGCGATCGAGAAGGCGCACGTCTACGAGGACGAGGTCGTGATCTGCGACCTCGGCGAGATCTACACGCCCGACATGGTCGCGGAGATCGCCGAGCGGTTCATGTACCTCGAGGGCATGCGCTGGTCGCTCGCCTTCGCGGAGTACGAGGACCAGCTCTACTTCTCGGTGCGGACGGGCGACCGGCGCATGAACGCGGGCCGGCTCATCCGCGAGGTCATCGAGGCGAAGGGCGGCTCGGCGGGCGGCCACGGGACCATGGCCGGCGCGCGGCTGCCGATGAAGGGCCTCTCCGGCGCGGCGAAGAAGCGCCTCCGCGAGGACGTCGTCCGGAGCTTCCTCGACGCTTTCGGGGTGAGCGCGCGGAAGGTCCGCAACCTGGTTTGACCTACCTCGACCACAACGCCATCACCCCCATGCGCCCCGAGGCGATCGCGGCGGTGCGCGCGGCGCTCGAGGTGTTCGGGAACCCGAGCTCGGTGCACGCCGCCGGCCGCGCCGCCCGCGACGTCCTCGACCGCGCCCGCGGCCAGGTGGCGGCCGCCCTCGGGGCGGCGCCCGCCGACCTCGTCTTCACGAGCGGCGCGACCGAGTCCGCCGCCCTCGCCATCCGCGGCGTGCTCGCTCGCGCGCCCGCCGGACGCCGCCGGCTCGTCGTCACCGCGGTCGAGCACCCCTGCGTGCTCTCGCTCGCCCGCGCGCTGGAGCGGACCGGCACGCCGCTCACGGTCGTGCCGGTGGACCGCCGCGGGCTCGTCGACCCTGAGCGGTTCCGCGCGGCGCTCGGCCCGGACGTGGCCCTCGCCTGCGCGATGCGCGCGAACAACGAGACCGGCGTCCTCCTCCCCGTCCCGGGCCTCGCCCACGCGGCGCGCGAGGCGAAGGTGCTCTTCTTCTGCGACGCGGTCCAGGCGATCGGCAAGATCCCGCTCGACGTGCGGACGCTCGGCGCGGATCTCGTGGCGCTCACCGGCCAGAAGTTCGGCGGGCCGCGCGGGGCGGGCGCGCTGTGGGTGACCCCCGGCCTGCCGCTCGCGCCGCTCTCCGGCGGCGAGCAGGAGCGCGGCCGCCGCCCCGGGACCGAGAACCTCCCCGGCATCGCCGGCCTCGGCGCGGCCATCGAGGCCGCCTGCGCGGCGCGCGAGGAGGAGGCCGCCCGGATCGGAACGCTCCGCGACCGCCTCGAGGCGGGGCTGCTCACCGCCGTGCCGCGCGCGCGCGTGAACGGGGCGGACGCGCCGCGGCTGCCGGGCACCGCCTCGGTGACGTTCCAGGGCTGCGACGCCGAGGCGCTCCTCATGGCGATGGACGTGGACGGCCTGTGCGCGAGCGCCGGCTCGGCCTGTCACTCGGGCTCGACCACGCCGTCGGGCGTGCTCCTCGCGCTCGGGCTCTCGGAGGCGGAGGCGCGGAGCACGATCCGCTTCTCGCTGGGCTGGACGACCACCGCCGCGGACGTGGACGCCGCGCTGCGCACGGTCCCTCCGCTCGTCGAGCGCGTCCGCGCGGCGATCCCGGCGGCCTGACGCGCTCGCTCCGAAGCTGCCTGCGGGCCCGGGCGAGCGACGCGCCGTAGGGGCCGGGCCCGAGGTGTCGCGTCAGGCGCCGAACAACCCCCGCACCACCGCGGCGATGGCGAGGTCCGTCCCGATCGCCTTGTCGTAGCGGAGGGCGAGCTCGCCGGCGACCTCGGCCGCGCTCCGCCAGCGCTCGGCGGGATCGGGGGCGAGGCAGCGCAGCACGAGGGCGTCGAGCTCGAAGGGCAGCTCCGGCCGCACCTCCGACGGCGCGCGCAGCCGGCCCGCGAGGATCCGCTGGCCGACCTCGTTCACGTCCCGCCCCGGGAAAGCCCGCTCGTTCGTGAGCAGCTCGAAGATCACCGCGCCGAGCGCGAACACGTCGGTGCGCGGCGCGGGCGCCTCGCCGCGGATGAGCTCCGGGGCGAGGTAGTGCACCTTCCCCATCGCGCCGGACGTGCGTCCGCTCGTCCCGGCGGCGCGCGCGACGCCGAAGTCCCCGAGCTTCACCGCGCCGAGGCGCGAGACGAACACGTTCGACGGGGAGACGTCGCAGTGGATGACCCCCAGCGGAGCGCCCTGCTCGTCGAGGCCCTCGTGCGCGTGGGCGAGCGCGCCGGCGACGACGTGCCCCACGTAGCAGCCGAAGTCGACGGGGAGGAGGATCCGCCGCGCCGCGCAGCGGCCGAGCACGTCGCGGAGGTTTCGCCCGTCCACGTACTCCATGGCGATGAACGGCGAGCCCCCGGCGACGCCGGTCTCGAGGACCTCCACGATGGCGGGGTGGCGGAGCCGGCGCGTGACCGCGGCCTCCTCGGCGAGGAGCGCGACCTGCTCCGGATCGCGCGCCAGCTCGGGGAGGAGCCGCTTCAGCGCCACCGTGCGTCCGGCGTGCGGGCCTCGCAGGGCGATCGCGCGGAAGACCTCGGCCATGCCGCCCCGGCCGACGAGCGCCTCGAGCGTGTAGCCCGCGATCTCCGGCAGGCCGCTCACGCGCGGCCTCCGCCGGCGAGCGACGCGGCGCCGGGGGTGGCGCTACCGAGCGTACGAAGGGGTGCCCGCACGGGGGGATTCTACCCGTGGAGGCTGACGTCGCCGCTTGACAGTCCCGCCGCGGCCGCCTACGATCTGATTTGTAAAAACGCTGCGTGTTCCGCGGTGTTAGCTCTTTTTTCTTGATCTAGATCTGCCCCTGCCGAGCTCGTGCTTGGGCCCCGCGTCGTTTGGGCCGACTTTGTGCCAAAGCGGAGCGCCCGCCCTCGTCCATGAGCAAGCTCCCAAGCAGCGAGGGAGAAGCCTACGGACGCTGGTGCACCGGGTGCCCCACCTGTGAAATACAGGTCCAAGCAACCGGGCCACACGGCTCTACGCGGGGGCTCTTTTTTTTGCCCGCGGAGGCGGCGCTGAGCGGGACGCGAGAGATCGAGGCGAGCGAGGAGAAGCGCGCCCTCCGCGCGGCTCTCGTCGCCGCCCGCCGCGCCCTCCCCGCCGCCGAGCGCCTCGAGAAGTCCCGCGCCATCGCAGCGCGCCTCGACGAGGTCCCCGCCTTCCGCTCGGCGCGCACGCTCGCCGTGTACTCCGCGCTGGGCGCCGAGGTCGACACGGCCGTCATCGCCGCCCGCGCGCTCGCCCGCGGCGCCTTGCTCGTCTTCCCTCGCGTCGTGGCCGGCGATCGCCGCCTCGCCTTCGGGCGCTGCGCTCCGGACGCGCTCGCGTGCGGGCCCCTCGGTGCGCTGGAGCCGCCCGCCGACGCGCCCGAGGTCCCGCGCGACGCGGTGGACGCGGTCCTGCTGCCCGGCGTCGCGTTCTCGGCCGACGGCCACCGGCTCGGCCGAGGTGGCGGCTACTACGACGCCACCCTCGAGGCGATGCCGCGCGCGGCGCGCATCGGCCTCGGCTTCGAGCTCCAGGTCGTGCCCGCGCTGCCGTTCGAGGCGCACGACGCGCGCCTCGACGCGCTCGTCACCGAGGCGCGCACGCTCCTGTTCCGCCGAGAATCCCGTTGACGCGGGCCCCTCCCGCTTGCGACACCTCGAAGACCTTGAAGGTCCTCTTCCTCGGAGACGTCTTCGGAAAGCCCGGCCGCCAGGCCGTGCAGCGGCTCGTCCCACGCCTCATCGCGCGGGAGGGGATCGACCTCGTCATCGCGAACGCGGAGAACTCGGCGTCGGGCATCGGGGTCACGCCCGACACCGCCGAGGAGCTCCTCGCCGCCGAGGTGGACCTCCTCACGAGCGGCAATCACATCTGGTCCAAGCGCGAGATCGTGCCGTACCTCGAGCGCCCGGACGCCCGCCTGCTCCGCCCCGCGAACTACCCGCCGGGCACGCCGGGCCGGGGCCGCGGCGTCGCGCGCACGCCCGACGGCCGACGGCTGGGCGTCGTGAACCTCGAGGGCCGCGTGTTCATGCGCTCGCTCGAGGATCCGTTCCGGGTCGCCGAGGAGCAGATCGCCGCGCTGCGGGCCGAGGGCGTGAAGGCGATCCTCGTCGACATGCACTGCGAGGCGACGAGCGAGAAGAACGCGATGGGCCACTTCCTCGACGGCAGGGTGTCGGCGGTGCTCGGCACGCACACGCACGTGCAGACCGCCGACGCGCGCGTCCTCGCCGGCGGCACCGCCTTCGTCACGGACGTCGGCATGTGCGGGCCGTGGGACTCGGTCATCGGCGTGAAGAAGGAGCTCGTGGTCGAGCGCTTCCTCACGGCGCGCCCCGTGCCGTTCGAGCCCGCGAAGCGCGAGGTGTGGCTCCAGGGCGCCATCGTGGACATCGACGAAGAGACCGGCCGCGCGCGCGCGATCGCGCGCGTGCAGGAGAGGCTCGAGGAGACCTAGGCGATGGACCCGAAAGCGAAGCTCAGGAGCGCGACGCCGGACGAGCAGTTCCAGGAGGTCACCCGGGCGTCGGTGGACCTGCACCTCGAGAAGGACCTCCGCGCGCGGCTCCAGAAGGCCTACGACACCGGCGTGCCGCTGCGGGTGAAGGCGGGGTTCGACCCGACCGCACCCGACCTGCACCTCGGCCACACGGTGCTCCTCTCCCGGATGCGCCGCTTCCAGCAGTTCGGCCACACGGTCATCTTCCTCATCGGCGACTTCACCGGGCTCATCGGCGATCCGACCGGCCGCAACAGCACGCGGCCGCCGCTCACGCCCGAGCAGCTCGCGGAGAACGCCGAGACCTACAAGAAGCAGGTCTTCCGGATCCTCGATCCCGCCGTGACCGAGGTCCGCTACAACTCCGAGTGGCTCGGCAAGATGGGCTTCGCCGACGTCATCCGCCTCGCGTCGCGCTACACCGTCGCGCGCATGCTCGAGCGCGACGACTTCAAGAAGCGCTACACGGGCAACGTCCCCATCAGCGTGCACGAGTTCCTCTACCCGCTCGCGCAGGCGTACGACTCGGTCGCGCTCGCGGCGGACGTCGAGCTCGGCTCGTCCGACCAGCTCTTCAACCTGCTCGTCGGCCGCGCCATCATGCCGGACTACAAGCTCGCGCCGCAGGTGGTGCTCACCGGCCCGATCCTCGAGGGGCTCGACGCGAAGCTCGACGCGGACTCCGGCCGCATCGTCGGCAGCAAGATGTCCAAGTCGCTCGGCAACTACGTGGGCGTGGCCGAGGCGCCGGAGGAGCAGTTCGGCAAGCTCATGAGCGTCACCGACGACCTCATGTGGCGCTACTACGAGCTCCTCTCCGACCGCACGAGCACCGAGATCGCGGCGCTCCGGGCCGGGCACCCGAAGGACGCCAAGATCGCGCTCGCGAAGGAGATCGTCACCCGCTTCCACGACGCGGAGGCGGCGCGGCGGGCGGAGGCGCACTTCGCGCAGGTGCACGCGCGGCGCGAGGTGCCGGACGAGGTGGAGGAGCGAGCGGTGGCGCTCGACGGCCAGCCGAGCCTCCCGCTCGCGCGGCTGCTCGCGGACGCGAAGGTGGTCGCCTCCGGGAGCGAGGCGCGCCGGCTCATCGCCCAGGGCGGCGTGTCGGTGAACGGCGAGCGCGTGTCGGACGACAAGGCCACGCTCGGCGCGGGCGAGTGGCTCGTGAAGGTCGGCAAGCGCCGCTTCGTCCGGCTGAAGCTCGCCTAGACGAGCGGGCGGGGGCGGCGGCGTTCAGCGCGCGAGCGATCGCGCACGGCTCAACGCGCGCGGGCCTTCGTCTTCTTCGCGCGGGACTTCGCGGCGGGCGCCGCGGGTCGCTTCGGGCGCGGCTTGGGGGTCGCCTTCGGGCGCTGCTTAACGGACGGCTTCGGCTTCGCGGCGGCGCGCGGGGTCCGGGGCGGTGTAGAGGTCGGGGCCGCGGTCGGGGTCGGGGTCGGGGTCGGGGTCGGGGTCGGGGTCGGGGTCGGGGTCGGGGTCGGGGTCGGGGTCGGGGTCGGGGTCGGGGCCGCGGTCGGGGTCGGGGTCGGGGTCGGGGTCGCGGACGCGGTCTCGACGGTCCTCGCTCCTGCGGAGCGCCGGAGCCCCTTGCCGAGCACGTACACCTCGTAGCTCGACTCGCGCACCGCCTCGGGGCGGATGACGTGCACCTCGTCGAACCGCGCCTGCAGCTCCTTCTTGAGCGCGGGGAACTCGCCGCCCATGAAGACCTTCGCGACGAACGCGCCGCCGGGCGCGAGCGTCCGCTCCGCGACCGAGAGCGCCATCCGCACGAGCTCGAGCGACCGGGCCTCGTCGGTGATCTTCACGCCGATGGTCTTCGGCGCCATGTCGCTCGTGACGAGCTGGAAGGGGCCGGCGTGGAGGGAGCGGATCGCGTCGAGCGCGCCGGGCGAGAGCAGGTCCACGATGGCGGTCTTCACCCAGACCTTGCCGAGTCGGCGGATGGGCTCGAGATCCACGCCCACCGCGACGCCGGTCTCGCCCACCTCGTCGGCCAGGATCTGGAGGAACCCGCCGGGCGCCGCGCCGAGGTCGAGGACCGCCTGGCCCTTCCTCAGGAGGCGGTGGCGCCGGAGGATCTCGTCGATCTTGAAGGCGGAGCGCGCGCGCAGCCCTTCCTTCTTCGCCTTGCGGTAGTAAAAATCCTTCGGATCGTAGGGCTTGGCCATGTGCTCGATTTGCCGCCCCGGGGCGGCGGCGGGTATCCTGCGCGCTCTCGCAGAGCAGTCAAGCCGACATGTCCCGGACCAAGACCGCCCTGCTCTGCGCCGTCGCCCTCACCGGGCTCGCCGCCACCGTCCGCTCCTCCCTCCGCGTGCGCGGCCTCGAGGCGGAGCTCCAGTCCGCGCGCGTCGCCGGGCAGGCAGAGGGCGCCTCCTTCGTCCAGACGCTGCGGGGGGAGCACGCCGAGCGCCAGCGGCTCGCCTTCGACCGCCGCCGCGACCTCGCCCTGGCGCTCGCCGCGGCCCGCCGCGACCGGCTCCTCGGAACCCTCGCGATCGCCGGCGCCGCGCTCCTCCTGGGCGCCGGGCGCGTGCTCTCGGGGCTCGCCGCGGAGGTCGAGGAGGACCGCCGGCACGTCCGCGCGAACGCGGAACGGGGACCGAATCGGTCCTGACCGACGGCAAATGTCGATTGGAAAGGTCTGGATTTTCCCCAGGAAATTCGCGGGCCCACGCTTGACTCGACGAAGGCGCGCGGGCATAAAGCCTCTGCAACCCACCGCCCTGCCAACGGCGAAACGAGAGGATCGAAGAGATGGCCCTGAAGATCACGGAAGAGTGCATCAACTGCGGCGCGTGCGAGCCCGAGTGCCCGAACACCGCCATCACGCAGGGCGATGACCTCTACATCATCGAGGCTGCGAAGTGCACGGAGTGCAAGGGCCAGAACGACGCCCCGGCGTGTGCCGCGGTCTGCCCGGTCGACTGCTGCGTCGCCGCGTAAGCGGAGCTAGACGGCGGTGACCCCGCGCCGGCCCGTCCCCTGGGGACGCGCCGGCGCTTCGCTTTTGGCTGGACGGCCCGGGCGGGGCGCCAGGACGCTCGGGGCGCTTGGAGTATCCTGGCGCGCGCCGGGCGGCGAGCTTCCCGGCGAATCGCGGCCCGCGCGCCGCACCAGGAGCAGAGCATGGCGACGAAGATCACGGACGAGTGCATCAACTGCGGCGCGTGCGAGCCCGAGTGCCCGAACGGCGCGATCACCCAGGGCGACGACATCTACGTCATCGATCCGAGCCTCTGCACCGAGTGCGTCGGCTTCCACGGCGAGGAGGCCTGCGCGGCGGTCTGCCCGGTGGACTGCTGCATTCCGGACGAGGAGAAGGCCGAGACCGAGGAGCAGCTCTACGCGCGCCTCGCGACCGTCCACCCGGACAAGCAGTTCCCGCCGCTCGCCGAGCTCACCTCGGCGCTGTCGCGCTTCCGCAAGTAGCCCGGCCTGGTCGGCCCGGAGTCCCGCACGCCCCGCTCGCCTCGCTGCGTGCGGGGCGTCGTCGTCCCGGGGGAATCCCCCGGAGGAGGCCCGATGGAGACGCTCACCGGTGGTCGGCTCGTCGCCCGCATGCTGCGCAAGGAGGGCGTCTCGACCGCCTTCACGCTCTCGGGCCTGCACGTCGCGCCCATCTACGCGGGCTGCGTGGACGAGGGCATCCGGCTCGTGGACACCCGCCACGAGCAGGCCGCCGCGCACGCCGCCGACGCCTGGGCGCGGCTCACGCGCGGCGTGGGCGTGGCCATCGTCACCGCCGGCCCGGGCGTCACCGACGCGGTCACCGGCGTCGCGAACGCCTGGGCGGCGAACGTGCCGCTCGTGCTCCTCGGCGGCGCCGCGCCGACGTTCAACCAGGGGCGCGGCTCGCTGCAGGAGATGCCGCAGGTCCAGCTCTTCGCCGGCATCACCAAGTGGGCGGACCGCGTCCCCTCCGCGGACCTCGTGCCGAGCTTCCTCGCGAAGGCGTTCCGCGTGGCGCGCGCCGGCCGGCCGGGCCCCGTGTTCCTGGAGCTCCCCTGGGACGTGCTCTCGAACGGCGCCGACGAGGCGCTCGCCGAGGCGCAGACCCTGTACCGCACCGACGCGCGCATGCCCGGCGATCCGCGCAAGCTCGACGCCGCGCTGGCGCTCCTCGCCCGCGCCGAGCGGCCGGTGCTGCTCGGCGGGTCGTCGGTCTGGTGGGACGACGGCGTGGACGCGCTCGCGCGGCTCGCCACGCGGAGCGGGATCCCGGTCTACCTGAACGGCATGGGCCGCGGCTGCCTCCCGCCGGACCACCCGTCGGCGTTCCAGCTCTCTCGCAAGGAGGCGCTCGCGCAGGCGGACGTGGTCGTCGTGGTGGGCACGCCGCTCGACTTCCGCCTCGGCTACGGCACCGAGCCCACCTTCGCGCCCGGCGCGCGCGTCGTGCAGGTGGACGTCGAGGGCGGGGAGATCGGCCGGAACCGGCCGGTGGAGGTGGGGATCGTCGGCGACGCGCGGAGCGTGCTCGAGGCGCTCGAGGCGGGGAAGCTCACGCCGGCGGCGGCGGAGTGGCGAGCGTTCCTGCGCGAGAAGGAGACGGCCCGCGCGGAGAAGCAGCGCGCGTTCGAGGAGAGCGACCAGCGGCCCATCCACCACTTTCGCCTGGCGAAGGCGCTCGACCGGGTGGCCTCGCGCGCGGGCGACGTGACGTTCGTGGGCGACGGCGGCAACGTGGTGGCGGTCGCGGCCAAGGTGCTGAAGGTTCGCAAGCCCGGGCGCTGGCTCGACCCGGGCCCGCTCGGCTGCCTCGGCGTCGGCGCGCCGTTCGCGATCGCCGCGAAGCTGCTCGCGCCCGAGCGGCCGGTGTGCGTCGTCCAGGGCGACGGCGCGTTCGGCCTGAACGGCTTCGACTTCGAGACCGCGGTGAGGTTCGGGCTGCCGATGGTGGTGGTCGTCGGGAACGACGCCGCGTGGGGGCAGATCCTCGTCCCGCAGCGCGGCCTCTACGGCGACGACCACGCGGTCGCGACGAAGCTCGCGCCCACCCGCTACGATCGAGTCGTCGAGGCGTTCGGCGGCAAGGGCGAGCACGTCGAGGACCCGGCCGACCTCGAGCCCGCCCTCGAGCGCGCGTTCGCGTCGGGGACGGTCTACTGCGTGGACGTGGCGATCGACCCGGAGGCGGCGGCGGCGAGCGGGGCGGCGGGGTACGCGATCTGAGCGACCGATCAGGATCGCGAAGAGGCGAGCGTGGCGAGCCGCCGGGGCGCCGACGCGGAATCGGCGAAGCCGATCGCGTCGGCGCACGGGACCCGGCGAGCAGGGTGGGCCCCCGACGACGGCGGCCAGCCGTCGGCGGGGCGGGGGCGCGACCCCCGTTCGAACTGGAGGTGACGCGATGGGACGCAAGGTGAAGCTGGATCGCACCACGGCGGCGGTGCTGGTGGTGGACGTGCAGGAGCGGCTCACGCCGGCGATGCCGGAGGAGACGCTCGAGCGGCTCGTGAAGTACGCGCGCGCCACGATCGGCGCGGCGAAGGAGCTCGGGCTGCCGATCCTCGCGACCGAGCAGTATCCGAAGGGGCTCGGCCGGACGATCCCGGAGCTCCGCGAGCTCCTCCCCTCCCCGCCCCTCGAGAAGACCCGCTTCTCCTGCGGCGCCGACCCCGGCTTCGCCGCCGCGCTCGAGCAGACCGGGCGGCGGCAGGTCATCGTCGTGGGGATGGAGACGCACGTCTGCGTGTTCCAGACGACGCGCGATCTCGTGGCGATGGGCTACGAGGTCCACGTCTGCGCGGACGCGGTGTCGAGCCGGACCGAGGAGCACCGCCGCGTGGGCCTCGAGCTCTGCCGCGAGGTCGGCGCCATCGTGACCACCGCGGAGACCGCCATCTTCGACCTCCTGCACGAGGCCGCGACCCCCGAGTTCCGGAAGGTGGCGCCGCTCGTGAAGTAGCGGAGGCCGACGACCTGCCCGCTCGCGCCGAGCCGTTCGGCGGGCGAGCGGGACGGAGTCGGCGTCGGCGGCGGGAGTCCCTGGGCTCCTGCCTGCCGGGGCGCGGCAGGCGGAGCGGTTCCGACCGCCTACTCGAGCTCGAGGGCGTCTTCCTCGGCGCGCACCGCGCGCGCTGGGGAGCGCGGCAGCGTCGCGACGTAGCAGGTACCGGCGCGGGTGCGCACGCGCGCGAGCCGCCCGCGATGCTGCAGCACGATCTTCCGCGCGACGACGAGGCGGAGCGTACCGACGGTGTCGTCGGCCCCGTCGGGGCGGACGCCTTCCTCGAAGTAGGTGACGAAGCGGTCGCCGCGCGCGAGCGGCCGCGGGAACTGGACGCGGAAGACCACCTCGTCCTCGTACTCCCGCCAGCGCAGAGACACCGGCCCGGCGCCGGCGGAGCGCTTGATGGCGTCCTCGAGGAGGATCGTGATCGCGTAGGCGACGCGCCTCGCGTCCCATTCGCCCGACCCCTCCCGATCCGGATCCGGGGAGTAGTCGACGTCGTCGGCCAGGGCCCGGACCTCCGCCAGCGCGGCGGGGCAGAGCTCGGCCAGGCTGGTGGGCGTCCACTCGAGCGGGAACTCCCCTTCCTCGCCCGGTGTCCGGGCGGCAGGACGCTCGATCGGCTCCCGGGGAGCCTCCCTGGAAGGCAGCTGATCCATGTGGTTCGTCTCGATCGACACGTTTTCCTCGCTGCGCCGTTGGGCGTGAATTGCCGACTGGTGTGTATGGAACGGGCGCCGGATGTCCGGAAATTCCTGCCCCCTTCCTCGCCTCGTCTTGCTCTCGGCGGCCGAGGAGCCGAGCGATCGCTCGTGCTCCGTCGCCGATACGAGGGCGCGGGGACGCGTGCGGAGATCGACCGCGAGTGGAAAGTCTGCCCATCGTGCGGCCAGCAGGCGCGTCTCACGCCCCCCGTCGAGCGCGCCGCGGGGTGGATCGCTCGGCGGCGGACCGCTTCGCGGCGCGACCCGTCGCCGGCTTTCTCCGCCGGCCAGGTTCACGGTCCGTGCTCGCCGTCAATGCCTGCGCCCGGGCGCGACGCTCCCGCTCCCCTGTCGCCACTCTCCGTCCCCGCCCCGCGCTCGGGGCCCGCCCCGAGGGGAGGAAGGCGCCGTCCTCGATCCCGGAGCAGGATTCGCGCCGGAGAGACCCCCATGCCCACGCGCGCCGAGACGATGCCTTTCGAGGAGGTCCTGAAGCGCTTCCCGTTGCCGGTGAGCGTCGTCACCGTCGGCCGCGGAGGCGCGGAGAACGCGCTCAGCGTGTCGTGGGCGTGCCCCGTGTCGTTCGACCCGCCGCACGTCCTCATCGCGTTGGACCGGCAGCACTACTCGATCGACTTCCTCGTTTCGACGAAGAACTTCGCGCTCAACATCCTCAAGGCCGACCAGCGGCGCATGGCCGGCCACTTCGCGCGGCAGAGCTTCACGGGCGAGGACAAGCTCGACGCGGTGCGCACGCACGAGGGCGTCACCGGAGCGGCGCTCTTCGACGACGCGCTCGCCTGGCTCGACTGCGAGCTGGTGCGGACGCTGGAGGTGGGCGATCACCTGCTCTGCATCGGCCGCGTCGTGGACGCGCGCGTGCTCGCCGAGGGCCCGGCGCTCCTCACCACGGACGGCGTGCAGTACGGGAAGGCGCGCCCCTGAGCCGCGCAGCCGGCGGTCGGGCCCCCGCCAACGGCCGCGCAGCGCTCGGCGCGGGTGCTCGGAAGGCCTGATTCCCCGCGGACGCGGACTCCCCGGCCGCCCCGGCGCCCCGCCTCGTCGTCCGGGCTCCGGGGCGGAGCGGCCGGCCCGCCGAACGGCACCGTTCCCCCGTTGACCGCCTCGGGTCGCGGTGCTACGTATCCGCTCCCCGCAGTTCCCGGGGCGTAGCGCAGCCTGGTAGCGCACTTGCTTGGGGTGCAAGTGGTCGCTGGTTCAAATCCAGTCGCCCCGACTTCCAAGAGCCCGTCACCGGTCGGTTTCCGGTGGCGGGCTCTGTTTTTTTCGGGCGTCCTGTGCGCTTCGTGGTGCGTTTTTCCGCGGCGCGTCCTCGGCGCTCGGCTCCCGTTTCACGAATCGTGTGGGCTTCGTTCGTGTATCTTCGAAAGATGCGCGCGCTGACAACCGCCCTCCTGTTCCTCATCGCAGCGGCAACGTCCCCAGCCTGGGCTGACGCTCCCGAGCGCGCCCGGGGCATCTCGGTTCACATGCTGCCCCGGCGCGTCGCCGACCTGGGCGGCAGAAAGTGGGGTCTGGTCGTCGATTACGCTGAGTACCTCAAGCCGGAGCCCGCCCAGCCGGTGCTTCAATCGCCGTCCGAGCTTCTCGCTTTCACCCGAAAGCAGGACACGAGCGTCCAGGCGAACGGCGTCTGGATCGTGACGACGCACCCGGACGCCTACTCCGAGCAGGAGAAGAAGCTCATCGACGACATCAAGGCGGTGTGCCGCAAGGAGCGAATCCCCCTGTTCATCGCGCGGGCGTCGCAGCTCCCCGCGGGATGGCAGCGATACGACGACAGGCAGTAGCGGACGCGCTCGGAACCGACGCCCAAGCCTACGACGACACGCTCCCGTATCGCCTCGCGTTTCGGGCTGAACTTCTTGCGCAGCGCTCGCCCCGTGCGACGTCGTGTTGACGCTCACCAGGAAGCGCGCTTTTCTGAACCAGCCGTGCGCGGCGTGATGAGACGCCCGTCGGAGGGAGCATGGGGGGCAGGCATTTCGTTCGCGGTCCTGACGAGTGGTGCGATCCTGATCGCCGCCGGCGTCTGCATCGCTTGGTTCGCCCCCTGGATCCAGCTGACCGGGCTCCGGCTGATGGGGCAGCCGAGAAATGCAGTCGCGGCTTGGTCGTACCGGGTCGCATCCTCACGAATGAGCCTGAACAGCATCCGGTCATCGGGCGCCGGTGTGATTCTGATCGGCGCATTCCTCGTGTTCGTCGCGTCGCGACGCGGCTTGGCTCACCCAACACTTCCGCCCAGCGATCCGCCTCAAAGTCGCAGGTATCCGCAGCGGCAATGAACTTCGTAAGCAGCAGAAGGCGTCCATCGCAATATCGCGCGGCGTCGTCGGAACCCGAGGCGCCGTCCACGTGTCGGCTACAGCTGACGCCTTGACTACGGAGTCGGCGCCGCCGTTATCGCCGGAGCTTCGGCGCCGTCCATCGCCGGTGGCGCTCCGACGCGGAGGTCTTGCATCAATAATGGAAGGAGCGCCTCCTCGTACGCTGCCGCGCCTGTCGCGCGCATCGTCTCGGTGAGGCGTGCGTCCCACGGCGCCTCGGGCAAGCGATCAACATCGAGCCTGGTACCAGCGGCGACGTCCGCCGGAACGCTTGAGAGATAGTCCCCGGCCG
Source organism: Anaeromyxobacter sp. SG66 (assembly GCF_022690805.1). Taxonomy (NCBI): domain Bacteria; kingdom Pseudomonadati; phylum Myxococcota; class Myxococcia; order Myxococcales; family Anaeromyxobacteraceae; genus Anaeromyxobacter; species Anaeromyxobacter sp. SG66. The sequence goes on along the minus strand of NZ_JALCZC010000027.1, from coordinate 14,562 downwards.
CCATCCTCCATGGCGTCGCCGCGGGAATCGCCGCGAGCACCGCCGCGACGTGTCCGAGGCCTGCCTCGTCGAAGTCCGCTCGCACGGCGACGCGCCACCCGGCAGCCGCGAGTCGAGCGATGGCATCGATCTCACGTCGCGACGGAGTACCGTCCGTACAGAGAAGCCGGACGTCACAGTCGTCCGCCAGATCCGCAGCCGCCGCAGAGACGGACGGGTTCTCGGTAACGAAGACCCATCGCTCGCCCTCCCCCGCTCGCGGCCACTCGCATCGACTCAGAACACGCGGCGAGAGTGTGATCGCCGCACCAGCGGGTACGTTCCAGCCCACCGGGATCATCCCAACGGCGACAAGACCACCCGTTACGTCGTCGCACTCGACGCCGACCTCGGCCCACGCCGAGCGCGGGCGCTGCCGTGGCCGTATGGTTCCGTTCGCCGCCAGGATCGCAAGCGTCAGGCCAGCCAACGGGGTCCCACCGTCGAGCCCGTGAGGATCTCCGGTCACGTCGGACGCGAGCCTGCGGCGATCGACGCAAGCCGTGTCCGGAGGGAGGGCCGCCAACACGCCGTTCACGCGCTGGAGCAGCGAGGACGCGTCTCCCGCGGAGAGGAGCCGCGCGACCCAGCCGTTGCGCCGCAGCGCCGCCCAGACGACCTCGCGGTCAAGGCCACCCGCGACGCGCGGCGACTTCGCCGACAGCGTCTCCACGAACGCCTCGTGGAGGCGTCGCTCGCCGTCGGTCCGGTCCGCTTCCGCCCTCGCCCGCGTGGCGAGCGCGCGCCCCATCGCGTGCGCGGCGACGGCACCGGGGGTGAGGAGCGGGCCGCGCACGCGCAGCCTGTCAGCGAGATCCGACAGGTCCACTCGCCGCGACTGACCGGCCTTGAGCCCGCGTCCTCCAAGGAGGCCGCCGGCGGCGGCGCGCGGGTCCGGCTCAGTCGGCGCGCGGACGTCCAGGATCCCAGACGCGAGCGCCGGGTCGCCACGGCGATCCGCCGCCGCCGCGACCTGCTCCCAGAGCCACGCGAGGCGCGGGTCCAGCAGCGGCCCGAGGTCGGCACCGACGCACGCGCCGCCGCACAGCTCGCAGCCCTTCATGACCGCCGCTCCGGCGCGGACGTCTGTCCCGGGTCCGGGATCGCGGCGAGTCCGCGCACGAGCATCGGGAAGGCGACGACCGTGCCGTCCGGTCCCGCTTCCAGGTCGTGCGCATCGATCCCGTCCCACGCCCCGGGACACCCGTCCCACAGGTAGCTCGTACAGACGAGATCGAGGTCGAGCGCGGCGATGTACCGCGCCAGGCCTTCGCGTCCGCGCTCGTCGACTTCCGCCGGAACCTCGTCGAGCGGGACGATGCGCAGCGCCTGCGGTCCGAACCGATCGTACGCCGCCGCGATGGCCGCCAGCATGGGGGCGAGCACGACGAGGCGGCGCTCACCTCCGGACAGACCGGTCTTCGAGTTCCAGCGCTGCGACTTGCCGCCGGGCCGGGTGATCTCGTACTCGAGGTCCACCCACTCCCGGACGTCCACGGCCGAGGCGACGCGCTGCTGCATCGACTCGCCCGGCGCCGCCGCGAGGAGCGCCTGCAGCGCCTCCCCGAGGCACCGCTGCTGGTCGGGCGTGCGCTCCGCGTCGGACACCTCACAGGCGAGCTCGAGCACGGTTTTCGACGCGGCCGAGAGATCGTCGCCGCCGCGCCGCGGCACCCGAACCTGCACGCCGACGCCCGACGACGCCGACGCGGAGCGCATCTTCCGGTTCACCTCGGACACCCAGTCGTGGAGCCGTGTCCAGGCCGTGCCGATCGCTCCCGGAAGGCGACCAAGGACGAACTCCCGGAGCGCCCTCTCCTCCGACGCCTGGAGGGCCTGCTCGGCGCGGCGGCGCAGGGTCGCGGCGTGCACGGCCGCCTGCGTCGGAGTGTACGATTCGTCGCGATGCGTGAGGACCCACGTGAGCAGCTCGCCGTGGTCCTCGCCCGGATCGAGCGACCACGTCCCCGCGAGCCCAGCTCGAACCGTGTCGGCGCGCTCGCGGAGCGTCTTCTTCGTGATCGTCCGGCGGTCCCGAAGCTTGGACTCCACCTGTCGGAGAAGCGACTCGTCGTTCCCGGGCGGCTCGCCATCGAGGACCGCGTCCGCGACGCCGGGAACCTCGAGCAGCGCACGCAGGGCGCCGAGCGCCTCCGCCGCCCCGGGCTCCGCGTCGCGCAGCTTGCGCCCCGCTTCGTCGAGCGCGTGCCACGCCGCGGTCTCTCGCTGCACGGCCTCGAGCTGAGTCTTGCGCGCCGGGTCGAGCTCGAGCCGCAGCGGTGCGAGCCGCTTCTGCGCGGCCTCGTGCCGCGCGAGAACGTCCGCGATCGCGGCGCCCGCGGTCTGCTCGAGAACCTCGACGGCCTTTCTCGTGTCTGCGGCCTCTCTAAACGCCTCGCACGCGACGGCCTCGAATCGCTGGAGGTCCTCCACCTCCCCGACGGGCCGCCGAACGATGACGCCGGCGAGCCGGTCCGCCAGCTTCGCGAGGCGCGTCGCGCCGAGTCGCAGGCGACTTGCCGACGCGGCTCCTCCATCGCGCATCCGCTCGAGGCGGGGCAGCTCGGCCGGGAGCCCGACGGCGCGAGTCCGCTCGACCCACGCCGCGAGCTCTTGGCGCGCATTCGCATGGGCTTCGTCGCCGCGGGTCCGAGCCTCGCTCGCGTGGTCCTGCGCCTCGCGCGCGGCGCTCACGAGCGCCGCCCGCCTCGACTCGGCAGCGCGGAGCTGGGCGGTCGGCGGAAACCTCCGGGAGGCGATTGAGATCCCGTCCGCCTCCGCTCGGAGCTGAGCCGAGCGCCCCTCCCGCTCGGCGGCGTGTCGCTCGATCTCGACCGCCTGCGCGTCAAGCTCCTCCGCCTTCCGGAGCGCGGCCGCCCTCCGCCCGCGCGCGCCGACATGTCTGGATGAAGCCAGCTTCGCCGGATCGGCCGCCCCTGGAACACGCCCATGGAGGACACCCGCGCGGAAGGTGCCGTCCCTTCCGACGGTCAAGCCCGCGTCGTCGCACGAGGGCACGTCGGCAGTGGGCGCGAGCGCGATGCGCGCGAGGACGGCGGCCGCAGCGCCGGAGAGGGGGTGCTCCGGATCCACGGCGACGACGTCCGCGAGGCTCGGGGCGACCTCGCGCCCAAGGGCGTCGACCCGCCACGCCGGCGAGGAGGCGCCGCCGGGACTCAGCGTCGCGCCGAGGAGCCCCGCGGAAGCGAAGACCTCCTCGAGGAGCGCTCGCTCCCGCTCGTCGCCGAACGTGGGCTGCCACTCGAGCGCCGAGCCGAGGGCGACCTCGTCATCACCGGCGCCCGCCCACTCCGGCCTCGGAAGCGGCAGCAGCCGACCCTGCCGAAGCTCGCGCGCCTCGGCGCGGAGCGCCGCCGCGTCGCGGCGAAGGTCGCGCGCCGCGCCGGCCTCCGCCTGCGAACGGCTGCGGAGCTCGGCAGCCATTGCCTCGGCGCGTTGCTGCGCCTCCCTCTGCCATCCTTCGCAGGTCGCGAGCACCTGTCCCGGCTCCGCGGTCGCGAGCTCGTCGACGTCCGACGGCGACCATCCCTCGTCCTGCGCCTCCTCCGGCCGCTCCCCGCCGCCAGCGATGCCATCCGGCATCGCGAGGCGCGAGTTCGCCTGCGTCCACGCCGCGACCGCGGTCAGGAGCGCCGCGCTCTCCTCGCGCGCCGCTGCGTCGGCGCGTTCCGCCCTTGCGACGGCCGCGTCCGCGGTCGCCGCCGCCTCATGCGCGGCGCGCTCCGCTTCCACGGCCGCCGCCTCGGCCACTTGCGCCGTCCTGCGGTCGGCGAGCGCGAGCGCCGCCGCGTCCGACTCTCGCGCGCGGGCGTCGGCGGTCTCGTTCCAGGAGGCGGCTGTGGTTCTCAGGAGATCCGGAGTACCGTGGATCACGAGCTCGGGACCCGCGTCCGCCGTCACCGCACCCGCGCGAAGCACCGGCCGCGGAGCGTCGGTCCAGGACAGAATCGGCGGCCGGCGCGTGCTCCCCCCCTCGACCGCGTCGGCGACGCACTCGTTCACGTCCTCGATGAGGTTGTCGAGCTCGCGGCGGAGCGACTCGCCTCGCGACACGGCGGCCCGCGCCGCTCCCTGCATCGCTCTCGCCGCGGCGTCGCTCGCCCGAGCGCGGACGTCGAGCGTGGTCCTGAGGTCGGCGAGCCGCCCCGCATCCTGGTACGCCTGGTGGGCCTCGAGCGCTCGGACCTCAGCCTCTGCGTCCGCCACGGCACCTTCGAGGCGCCGGACGGCCGACGCGGCCGTCTCGAGCTCGGCGTGCGCCTTCTCCTGTTCGGTGCCGCGCGTCTTGAGCTGCCCCTGACACGCGCGCACCTTCTTCGCGGCCTCGAGCGCCGCGGAGTGCGCGCCCGTGACGACCTCCGCCGCGTGCGCGCACCACGCCGCACAGAACTCGCCGAGCAGCTCCGACGCCTCCCGGTCCTTCGCGAACGCCTGCCGTGTCGACTCCGACTCGGCCAGCGCTTCGGCGGTCGCGGCGACGACTTCGTCCGCCACGCCGGGCAGCGACTCGCGGAGGGCGTCCGCCGCGGCCTGCGGTGACACCTCCCCGAGCAACGTCGGGTTGCGTACCTGCCGTAGCCGTGTCGCGAGGGTGATCACGGGCTCGGTGTCTGCCGCGGCGAACAGCCGGGCGGCGAGGTGCGCCACGTACGCGTCCTCGTCCGCGAAGACCTGCCCGCGGCAGCGGATGACCTCGTGCTCGAACTGGTCCGCCGTGAGCGGCGTCCTCCCCTCGACGTAGAGAGCGAGGTCGTGAAGCGGGCGGCCCGGGACCGCGAACGGGACGACGCGGACGGGCGGCGATCCGCCTTCGGAGAACTGGAGCCTCACGCCGTACGACCAGACCCCCTCGTCCCCGGGACCGCAGAGCGTCAGCCATGCGTACCCGAAGCGGCGCTTGCCGGCCGCCCCCTCTCGCATGAGCGACGAGAGGCTCGTCGGCCGCGCCTTGCCTGCCGCGAGCCGCGTCGCGTTCAGGTCGAGCAGGTACGGCCAGAGCGCCTCGAGCGCGGTCGTCTTCCCGGTGCCGTTCGGACCGCGGAGCAGGAGCCGCCCGCTCGCGGCGGGCAGCTCGAGATCTCCGAACCGCCAGACGTTGCTCAGGCCAGCGCCGACGAGACGCCATCGGCGTCCGAACCTGTCCGGCGCGCCCGCCTGCCGCTTCGACGCGGTAACGTCCGGCATCTGCGGCGCAGCGTTCATTCCGAGCTCCCATCGGTATCAAAGTCGAACGCGAGCGCCTCCGCGCGCTTGCGCGCCTTCGGGTCCGGTGGCGCGGACCACCGCGCGGTCGCCGGCGAGAACCACCACCACGTGCCGGCTCCGCCGTTCGCGCTCAGGCGGACGAGGTCGAGGGCCGAGAGGAGACCCTGCACCGCTTCCGCGAGCCGCCGCGGAGCGTCCGCCAGCTCGCGCCGCCAGCCACCGCGACCGTCGGCGCGCGACCCCGCGAGCCGCCGGAGCTCCTCGACGACGTCGTCCTCGCGGAGCCCTCTCCAGCCCGGTCCCGGCCCTTCCGTCGTCGAGCCGAGCGCCCCCTTCAGCGAGGCGACCTGGGAGAGCAGGAGGGCCGCGTGAGGCACGGTTCCGGGGGCGGGGAACGCCACGGGCCCGAGCTCGTGGAGGTACCGGAATGCCTCCTCGGGAACCACGAACGCCGCGCCCTCGGCCCGCCGTTCCACCCTGAGGCCGAATGCCATCGCGAGCGGCGCGCCGTCGTCGCCGCGCACGCGCCGTGACAGCCAGTCCGACTCGGCGGGGTCAAGATCGACGACGTGCACGACGGCGTCGTCGACGAGCCGCCTGCGCATCCTGCGGGCGGGGTCCGGCTCGCGCTCAACTCGCTCGAGCCACGCGGCGGGGTCCTCCGCGGGACCTCCGGGGCCGAAGTTCGCGATGACGTGCGCGAGCCGCGCGTGATGGACGGCGAGCAGCACGGGCGCGTCCTCGTCCTCGATGAAGCCGTCGAGCTCACCGTCCACCTGCACGACGACGGCGCGTTCGTCGAGCATGCGCAGGGCGCGCACGATCGCTCGACGCTCCGCGATGTCGTGCGTCACTGGAAGGCCGGCTTCGGCCGCTGCGGCGCGCGCGGCGGCCACGAGCTGCGCGAGTCCGACGCGCGGCGCGACGGACTCGGCACCGGCGACGAGCAGGAAGAACCAGGACGCCTGGAGCGGCGTCGGACCATCCGCCGCCCACGCTCCGAGGCGCGCCGGCGGCGACTTGCGCAAGCGCACGAGGTCGCGCTCGACGACGAGAACCCACCCGAGCCGCGAAAGCGCGTCGCGGACGGCCGGGAGGTTCCGTCGGACGGCCGCGATCCCTTCGTCGTCGCGTCCCGACACGAGCCAGGGCCGCACGGCGAGCAGCCGAAGCACCGCGGCCGTCTCGGTGCTGGCCTCCGGCGCCCACCGCCGGCGCCGGGAGTGCTCGCTCGAGCGCGGCTCGTCATCAGGTCCGACGTTCGCTCCCGCCGCCGCCTCGATGCGATCTGCTTCGCTCATGTCGCACCGCCCGCGAGCACGATCCGGGGCTGGTCGTCTTCGTGGTGCACGGCCACCTCGGGCGCGCGGGCGGTCTCGGCCGGACGATGAAACACCGGAACGCGTCCCGGCGTGAGGACGCGCCACGTCGGTGCGACGACACACCCCAGGCCGGCGCCGGTATGGAAGAGCGTGCATCCGAGCCCGTCGTGGACCGCGACCCGGCGCCCGCCCTCGCTCCTCGCCCTCGCGGCGGCGGTGAGCGCCGCCAGCGCGACCCGAGCCGCCCGCTCGGAGAGCGACGCTCCCGCCCCCGCGATCAGCACTTCCTCGATGGCCGCGGCGTGCTCGGCCATTCGTTTCGCGCGTGCCTGGGCCACCGCGCTCCGCGCGGCAGCGTCGTCGCGAGCGGCGGGCGCGCGCCCGCGAGCCCCGGCGCGCCCGGTGAGCCGGAGGAGCTCTGGCACGTCGACCCGCGCGCTGTCGCGCCACGAGCGCACGCGAGGGAGATCGGCGTCCGGCGACTCGGCATACAGCTTTCGCCACGGGTGGTCGCCGAGCGCGGCGAGGAGAACTGCCGTGCCCAGCGTCGGGTGCGCACAGGCACGCGCCAGAGCGAGCGCGCGGCTGCGGTTCGTCGCGGTTCCCGACGACGTGTGGAGCCGGCGCAGGTTGACGTGCATGCCCGGCAGGGCGCGCACGAGCCTCAGGGCGAAACGCTCCGAGCGTCCGGAGTCGGGATCGAACCACGCGAGGAGCGCGTTCCAGTCCTCGACGGTGCCACCGCGCGACGCTCCGATCGCACCGCGCTCGATCAGCGCACGCGCATCCGAAGCACGGACCGCCGCAGCGGCGAGCTCGGTGAACCCGCCGCGCAGCGCGACGAGCGCGCGGTGCGCGCGCGCCGAGCCGCGTCCCAGCTCGACGGCCACGTGCGTTGCGTACCCGACCAGGAGCGACTTGAGCTCGGCCGTCGACTCCTCGTCCAGGTCGAACCGGTCGACGAGGGCGGCAAGGTTGTCCTCGGCGCCGACGAGCGCCGAGTCGAGGTCGTCGTGGTTGACGAAGAGCTGCCCGACGAGCCCCGCCGTGTCCGAGCCGAGCTGGGTGGATGCGACGAGCGCCTCGGCTGTCTCGACGACGCGCGCGAGGCTCGAGAGCGGGATCTCGCGAACGGTCGGCGTACCGGCGAGGACCTTCCGGTAGAACCGCTGGACCTGGCGTCCGACGGGCGTCGCCGTGTAGCGCCAGTTCCGGGCGAGCAGGTCCGCGTGCCTCAGGATCCGGGAGGCGTCGGTCCGGGCCGACACCGCTCCCCAGTCCCGGAGCTTGTCGAGGCGAGCTTCCACTAGCGCGTCCTCGATCGCGAGGCCCGTCGCCGCCCGAACCCGGGAGCCGACCTCGCGCGGGGTGAGGTCGGTGATCGACGACTCGAGCGCATCCATGATCGCGACGTACTGATCGGACTCGCGGACGACGAGGTAGACCAGCGCCGTCCGCGCGTCGGTGACCGACGCGACGAGCGACTCGGTTGTCGTGTCGTCCCGGATCGCCATGCGTGCGAGGGAGCACCACGCCGCCATCCTCGCAAGCGGCGCAGAACACCCCCCGTTTTCACCGTAGCAAACGGGACGGACACGGAGTGGCTGAGGCTCGACTGCGAGTCCCCCCCGCAGCGGATCGGCACCCGCGCACAGCCGCGCGCTTGCAGAAAAGGCAACGTAACGTTTAGATTCGCGCGGTGGCGCGTTCAGCCCAAAAGCCGAGCTGGGACAAGCTGTTCGCGACAGCTTCGGGTCAGGACGGCCTCTTCACGACCGAACAGGCCGCCGAGGCGGGCTACTACCACCAGCTCCTCAAACGGTACGTCGAGTTCGGCCGCGTCAGGCGAGTCCGCCGCGGGATCTACCGGCTCGTTCACTATCCGGCCGGCGATCACGAGGAGCTGGCCGAGGTCTGGCTCTGGTCGAAGCAGGCCGGGGTCTTCTCGCACGAGACGGCGCTCTCGCTGCACGGGCTCTCCGACGTCCTCCCGAAGCGCCTCCATCTCACGGTTCCGGCGGACTGGCGGGGGAGACGCCTCAAGATTCCCCGTGGAGTGGTGCTTCACCCCGCTACGGTTCGCGCCGAAGAACGAGCGTGGTTCGGCGCCGTCCCCGTGACCGAGCCGGGCCGAACCCTCCTCGACTGTGCGATGGCACACCTCTCCCCGGAGCTGCTCGCCCAGGCCTTCCAGCAGGCGGCGTCCCGGGGGCTCGTCTCGCCGGATCGGCTCGCGGAGGTCTCGCAGGCCGCCGGGCTGCGTGAGGTGCCAGGATGAAGCCCCGCGCGTACGCGACGCCGGCGGCGTTCAAGGCGGCCCTCGACCAGAGGCTACGGAACGTCGCCGAGCCGGGCGGCATCGCGCGGCGGCGGCAACTGCTCGTGTTCGATAGGTACCTCGCGCGCTTGGTGCGCGTCCTCGGCGACGCGGCCATCCTCAAGGGCGGCCTCGTTCTCGAGCTGCGCCTCGAGCGGGCGCGGACCACCCGCGATATCGACCTCCGCCTGGTCGGATCGCCCGATGGCTTGCTCGCGCGCCTCCAGGAGGCGGGCAGGCTCGACCTCGGCGACTTCATGTCCTTCGAGGTCAGGGTGGACGCCCGCCACCCCGACATCGCCGGCCCCGGCGTCCAGTACGAAGGCCAGCGGTTCCGGGCGGAGTGCCGTCTCGCCGGCATGCTCTACGGTCAGCCCTTCGGCGTCGACGTCGCGTTCGGCGATCCCATTCTCGGCGAGCCGGAGTTGATCACCGGCGGCGACCTGCTGGCGTTCGCCGGCATCGCCGCCCCCGAGCTGCGGGTGTATCCAGTCGAGACGCACGTCGCGGAGAAGCTCCACGCCTACACGCTTCCACGGGCGACACCGAGCACGCGCGTGAAGGACCTGCCGGACCTAGCGCTGCTCGGGCAGATCGGTCCGCGGGACGCGCGGCGGGTCCGAGCTGCGCTGGAGCAGACCTTCGGGTTCCGCGCCACGCACCCTGCGCCGTCGCGCCTCCCCGATCCGCCGACGGACTGGAAAGAGCCGTACGCGGCGATCGCCGAGGAAGATGCGCTCCCCTGGACCACGCTCGACGACGTCGTAGCGGCGGCCCGGGGGTTCCTCGACCCGGTGCTCGGCTCCGACGCACACGGAAGCTGGGATCCCGGCTCGTGGACATGGGACTTCACCTAGAGACGAGTGCGGAGCGCGAAGCGATGTCGACCACTCCGAAGGCCCGCGCAAGACGACCCGCCGTCGAGTCGCGTTCGATCCGCACCACATGATGGTCTGGCCCACGCTTCATCCACGGCCGCTCCGGACCGAGGACCTGGCGGACCAGTTCCGACAGTTCTTCGATGCGCACGTGTTCCTGGTGGGGGAAGACGAGTGGCCAGAGGAGCGTCCCGACACGGCCGAGGCGGTCGCCCACGTGCGGTGGCAACTGCTGCGGTACGACGTCCTGGTCAACGGCGGTGAGAACCCGCTCGTCTTCGCCGACGACGTGGATGCGGACCTCGGCCACCTCGGCTTCGTGCTGCTCGACGACGCTGGAATGCTCAAGGAGGAGCTCCGACCGACGCTCGGCGAGCCCGGCTTCGGCAGCTCGCTGCTCTACATCGACGCGATCGAGGTCGCGCCGGCCCAGGACACGTACGCGATGGCGGTCGAGCTCATGGAGCACGTCATCCGGCACCACTCCTCCGGGTGCTTCGGTGCCGTCTACTTCCGTGGCGTCCAGGAAATGCCCGACGTCCGCCTCGAGCGGGCGCTGCGCTACTTGCAGTTCCAGAAGGTCGGGACCGAGCCGATCTACTTCACGAACCTCGAGCACCGGCGCCCGGAACTCCCGGAGTACGACGAGTAGACCCCGGGCCCGGCTCCGCTCCCCCCTCGTCAGCGAGCCCCGCGGTTCACTCCCCGCCGCGGCGCAGGTACTCCGCAAGCGACGGCTCGGGCACCCGGATGGCATTCGAGACGCGGACGTGCCGGAGCCGTCCCTCCCGGCACAGCCGGTACACGGTCGCGCGGCAGACGGAGAGGCGCCGGGCGACCTCGGCGACGGTGAGGAGAGCCGACACGGACTGAGCGTCGCGCACCGCCGGCGCACCGTTTACCGTGCCACGGGGTGCGATCGGTGCCACGCCGTGGGATCCGGGCCCGGCGCGGCCATGAAGGATATCGAGTGGTTGCGAGGCGCTGCCACCCGGTGCCACCCTGTCCTCTCGGCCCATGGTCGCTTGGGGTGCAAGTGGTCGCTGGTTCAAATCCAGTCGCCCCGACAGCCTAAGAGCCCGTCACCCCAGAGGATTTGAGGTGACGGGCTCTTTCCTTTCCGGGCTCCGTGGTGCGTTTCGTGGGTGCGTTTCGGGAGGCGACACGTTGCCAAGCCCGCTGCTGCTGAAAACCCATCGGTCCCTCGTCGCTGCCCGCCTGCGTAGCCTCGCCAGCGAGGCCGAACAGCTCACGACCACGATTCAAGATTCCCCGAACGGCTTGCCCTTGGAGCACGCGATCGAGGCCGTCGAGCAGTGGGCAGTTCGCGTCACCGATATGCTCCGTGCCAGCTTCACTGACGACCGCGTCGCCGTCGACGTCGCCGAGGACCTCCATCGCACGATCAAAAGCGCCAAGGTGGTAGCGGGGGTTCCCTTCTCGAAGAGATCGCTCTCCGTCTCAGGCAGGATTCGGGACACCGCCAAGAAGATGGAGCGCTTGTCCCAGAACATCCGGATCTACGACGAGCCGCGGGGCCTGCCACCTCTCCAGCGCGCCGAACAGATAGAGGTTGCGCTGGACACCGTGCGTCAGTTCAACAAGGGCGCGAGCACGGTGGTCCCCCGGTCCGCGCCAGCTAGTCCGGCGCCGTCCGCAACGCCTGCAACCGACTCGGTTGCCGGATCGGAACCGTGCGCCCGCGCTGCCGCGACTACGCCAACGGCCCGCCTCGTCTTTATCAGTCACAGCTCGAAGGATGCGGGCCTAGCGTCGAAGCTGGTCCGGCTCCTGACCATGGCTGTCAAGCCGCCGCTGAACAAGGCGGATATCCTGTGTACGAGCGTCGCAGGCTGCACGCTGGAGGGTGGCGCGCAGACGCACGACCGTATCCGCGCGGAGGTCAAGGGCGCCCCGGTCTTCATCGGGCTCGTCACGTCGTTGTCCACCGAGTCGAGCTACGTACTGTTCGAGCTGGGCGCGCGGTGGATGGCCGGGGGGAGGACGATCCCGGTCTTGGGCCCTGGCGAAGGCTACGACCGCCTACCTGGACCTTGGAACCGCAACGTTAACGCTCTGAGGACCGATGACCGCGCGAAAGTGCTCCAGCTCGTCCGCGAGATCGCCCAGGAGCTGGGCCGAGACGTCGACTCCCCGGACGCCTGGCACGACGAGGCAGATGCGGTCGTGACCCATAAATAGTCGTGATTCACTGTTCGTTAACGAGACGCGCGGCCACGTTCCTGAGGTTCTCCCTCCCGAACACCGCGCCGACCCAGATCAGGATGAGCGCGGCGCCGACCGCCGCGTGCTCCAGCGCGTTACTGGTTGCGATGAGCCCTGGCTCCATGGACCTCATCAACTCGCCCGCGAGGCCGTGCGTCGCGGCGCTCATGCTCGGATAGCCCATCGCGTAGGCGTTCGCGTAGAAGTGCCCGGCCTCCTTCGCGCGCCTCCGCAACGTGGGGAACCGAGGGTATTTCGGGGAGGTGGTGAGCGGGCCACCGTTCAGGGCGTCCACGAACTCCCGCATGAACACGAGTGCCTGGTCCCGCATGTGCTGGCGGAACTGGGCCACCTTCATCTCGTCCTTGCCGACCCACCCGACGGTGATCCCGGCTTCCAGCAACGGGCGCGCGATCACCGCGACGTCATCGCCGTCGATCCCGTCCGCCGTGGCGACGGCGAGGACGGCGCGAATCTGGCTCCTCAGCCGGCGGAAGGTGTCGTTAGCGAGGTGGTGCAACGCGCCGCTGGGCGCGGGCAGGGAGGCGGAGTCGAGGAACGAGAGCAGCTCGCGAAAGGCGGCCAGGCGCTTCTCGATACGGGCCTGCGGCATGGCGTTAACGCTCGGGAGGTCGCGCCTAGCTCTTGGCAGGTGGGGCGCGCCGGCCGCTGCGGTCCTTAGGCATAGTCTTCGAGAGACGCGCGCACCTACGCCCCACGGGTTTGGAGGTGCCTCTCGAACCGACTGAGGTCGAGGATGGCGCGTCGGATCGAGCGGTAGTCGTCCTGCGGAACCTCCGCGTACACCTCCTTCCCGGCCTCGTCCTCGGTGGCGAACAGGCCGGAGGGCGCCTTCTTCGTGTTGAACAGGTGCACGTAGCAGCCGAAGTCCAGCGCGTAGACGTTGAAGCGCACCCCGGCAACGTCGCCGCCGCTCACGCCGCGCCGGACGACATGGAGGACGCGCGAGTCGTACAGGATGTCGATGAGCGGGTGGCTCTCGCCCTGCTTGAGCAGGAACGCGCGCGCGCGGCGCCCCCCGATCACCTGATCCACGATCCAGTTCAGCAACTCGGCCGCCTCCGTGTTCGCCGTGGCGGCGGGGAACTTGTCGCGCTGGTACCACTGTAGAGCAGCGTGCCGGATGTGCTGCACCGAGAGGCGCTCCTCGGCGGCCGCCTTCTGCGCCGCCTGCGAGAGGATGTTCACCGCGTCGCGCGGGACGCCCTCGGCGGCGCGCACCCAGTCGTCGAAGGCGTTGTGCTGCGTGAACGCGGCGGCGACGAGCGTCTCCGCGTTGAAGAGCGCGGGGTGCGTCTCCCCCTCCGCGGCGAAGACCGCCTCGACGTGCCGGAAGAGGAGGTCCCGGAAAAACGCCTTCGCGCGGTCCGGGTCGCTGTTCGCCACCATGAAGTCGTCGAGATCCAAGTTGGCGGAGGTGTCGGCCCCGAGTTCCAGGCCGATGTAGTCGCCGGGCACGGCGCTCGGCGCCCGAAACCGGGAGCGGTGCTCGATGGCGCCGATCTTCAGGGTCGCCCCCGAGACGGGGAGCACGCAGCGCTTGAGGAAGTCGGCCAGGAACGGTTGCAGGTCCAGCGGAACGACGCTCCATTCGTCCAAGATCAGCCAAAGGCGGCCGGCCGGGAGCGCTGCGACCAGGCTCGCGAGCTGCTTCGACGCCGCTCCGAAGTGGACGCGGTGCGTCTCCTGGCCCTTCTCGACCCGGCGCACCTCCCTCTTGCGCGTCTCCTCGGTCGCCGCCGTGTCCTCCCCCTTGAACGCGACCGGGTACCCGAGCGACATGGACGTCGCCGCCTTCTCCGAGAGCGTGGCGCTCTCGGCGAGTTCCCGTTCGACGGAGCCGCCCGTGACGCGCACGTCGGTCGCGACGTCCGCGAGCGCGTCCAGGCGAGGGAGCAGATCGGTGTACACCGAGTCGCTGAGCGCGATGTCCACGAGCGCGTCGTGGATCGCGCCGAACGTGTCCATGAGGAGCCGCGTTGCGCGCTCTGCGAGCGGCGTCGCCGTGTCGCCGTACAGGCCGCCGGACGAGCCGATGGTCCGCATGTCGACGTAGACGGCGATCTGCCCGCGGACGCGAACCCGCTCGGCCAGGAACTTGAGCGCGTGCGTCTTCCCCGTACCGCGCCTCCCGTAGAGGACCTGATGATCGCCGGTGGACAGGAGCGCGAACAGGTGCCCGACGTCCACGAACGTCTTGACGAGGACGGAGGGCTCGCCCCGCTCAGCGCGAAGCTGCACCTTGAGCAACGCGGTGTTGAGATTCACTCGAAGGTCTATACCGCAGGATCGCGCGCCCCGGCATCGTGGTCGCGCCCCACCTGCTCACCTTTGTAGAGTCGCGAGACGCACCACGGCGCGCACCGCGAGCACGCAACCGCGCAGAACCACAGCCCCATTGCCGCGGGTCAAGTCCCGTCTTCTGTGTGAATGGAACTCCGCGTGAAGCTCCTCGGCTGAATCACGCCGCCTTGGCGGCGGCGACGTCCTTCGACTTCAGCATCGACAGGTCCAGATAGCGACGGTCGGTCCA
>NZ_JALCZC010000026.1:612-52270 GCF_022690805.1 Anaeromyxobacter sp. SG66 | reverse complement strand
GAGCACCCGGAAGCCCCCCTGCGCCGCGTCGCCGGCGCGGGGAGCGGGCGGCGCAGGCGGCGGCCCCGGCGCGCGCGCGGGCGGCGACGAGAGCGAGAGGAGCAGGGCGGCGACCGCCGCCGGGAGGCGCATCGGTCCATTGTCGGGCCCGTCCGTGACGGTGACAAGACCGGCGGGAGTGCGAGATTTCCGCCATGCCCCATCCCCTCGCCGGCAAGCCCGCCCCGAAGGACCTGCTCGTCGACGTCGCGGACCTCCTGCGCCGCTACGTCTCGGAGCGGCCCGACCCCGCCAATCCCGCCGAGCGCGTCGCCTTCGGAACCTCCGGCCACCGCGGCTCGTCCCTGCGCAGGAGCTTCAACGAGGCCCACATCCTCGCCGTGGCGCAGGCCGTGTGCGAGCACCGCGCCCGCGCGGGCGTGACCGGGCCGCTCTTCCTCGGGCGCGACACGCACGCGCTCTCCGAGCCCGCGGAGCGCACGGCGCTGGAGGTGCTCGCCGCGAACGGCGTGGAGGTGGTGATCTCCGAGGGCGGCGCTCCCGTCCCGACGCCGGTCATCTCGCACGCGATCCTCGGCCACAACCGCGGGCGGACGGAGGGGCTCGCCGACGGGATCGTGATCACCCCCTCCCACAACCCGCCCGAGGACGGCGGCATCAAGTACAACCCACCCGACGGCGGGCCGGCCGACACGGCGGTCACCGCGGCCATCGAGGCGCGCGCGAACGCGCTCCTCGAGGCCGGGAACGCCGGGGTGAAGCGGCTCGGCTACGAGGCCGCGCGCCGCGCCGCGAGCGTGCACGTGCGCGACTACGTGCGGCCCTACGTCGAGGAGCTCCGCGCGGCGCTCGACCTCGACGGCGCCCGCGGCCTGCCCCTGCACGTCGGCGTCGACCCGCTGGGCGGCTCGAACGCGCACTACTGGAGCGTGATCGCGGCGGAGTACGGCCTCGACCTCACGGTGGTGAACCCGGTGGTGGATCCGACCTTCGGCTTCATGCCGCTCGACCACGACGGCAAGATCCGGATGGACTGCTCGTCGCCGTTCGCGATGGCGAACCTGGTCGCCATGAAGGACCGGTTCGACCTCGCCTTCGGGAACGACGCCGACTCCGACCGGCACGGCATCGTCACGCCCGCGTCCGGGCTCATGAACCCGAACCACTACCTCGCGGTCGCGATCGACTACCTCTTCCGGAACCGCCCGGCCTGGAGCCCCGCCGCCGGGATCGGGAAGACCCTCGTCTCGTCCGCGCTCATCGACCGCGTCGCGGCGCGGCTCCGGCGGCGCCTCGTGGAGGTGCCCGTCGGGTTCAAGTGGTTCGTGCCGGGGCTCCTCGACGGCTCCATCGGCTTCGGCGGCGAGGAGAGCGCGGGGGCGTCGTTCCTCCGCCGCGACGGCACGACCTGGACGACGGACAAGGACGGGATCGTGATGGACCTCCTCGCGGTGGAGATGAGCGCCCGCACCGGCAGGGACCCCGGAGAGCTCTACCAGGCCCTCGCGGCGGATCTCGGCGCGCCGGTCTACGCGCGCGTGGACGCCGCCGCGACCCCCGCGGAGAAGGCGATCCTGAAGAAGCTCGCCCCGGAGTCGGTGAAGGCGCGGACGCTCGCCGGCGAGCCCATCGTGGCGCGGCTCACGCGCGCGCCCGGGAACGGGGCGGAGATCGGCGGGCTCAAGGTGGTCGCCGAGAACGGCTGGTTCGCGGCGCGCCCGTCCGGCACCGAGGACGTCTACAAGATCTACGCGGAGAGCTTCCGGGACGAGGCGCACCTCGCGCGCATCCTCGAGGAGGCGAGGGCGATCGTCGCGGCGGCCCTGAAGAGCGGCTGACGAGCGGAACGTGCACGGGGGGCGTGGACGCGCGAGAGGAGCACGGCATGACCGAAGTTCCGCGCTCGGCCGACGCGATTCGGTTCACTGCAATTGCGCAGGCATCCACCAGACGCGCAAGACGGTTCTGCCTTCCGCGCCGTGGATGTCCCAGCGCGGCAGAAGCGCCGGGGTTCGCGATGCTGCGCGTTCGAAAGGGCCGTCGGGGAATCCGACCAAATACACCCCGCCGGGTGGCGCCGTCGCGGGCAATGCGTTCGGCTCGGTGACCAGCAGGTTCGTGCCCTGCGCGAGGAACGCGAGCGGCCAGTAGACCCACCAGCTGTCCGCCACGATGCACGCGCCGCCATTGTGTTCCGCGTCGGCGGCGATGCGACGAAAGGCCTCTTCCTTCGGCTCGACTGGACCCGTCCAGAACGTCTCGTGTGAGCTCGACCCCCGCGTCTGAAGCTGGTGCAGATAGCGCGTCCCGAATCCCGCGAGCGCGAGCGTCGCCATGATCCCTGCGGCGATGGCAGGGACGGCGCCGTTCGCGCGTCCGAGAGCATGCCGCAGCAACACGGTCATCGCGAGAGTCGTGGGAACGAGCAGGCAGACGGCGTATCGCTCGAGGTGCGGGCGCATTGCGTCCGAGCCGACGAGGATGAAGAAACTCGCGACCGACCCCAGCCAGCCCACCACGACCCCGGCTTCACGACCGAATGGCCGCGCACGGAGCGCAAGGCCGCCCATCACCAAGAGAGCAAGGAGGATGGTCCCCACCAGGAGATCGGTGAGCGTCGTGGCCGCACCAAAGCCGGAGCCAACGACATACTGGTAGACGCTGTCGCCCGATAACAGCCTCGAGTAGAGAACCGCTGAGGCCACCCATGCCGATGGATCCACTGCACGCGTCAGCGCGTCGCCCGTGATCGCGCGCGCGTCTCCGGGCGCCGCCGCGAGCCCCAGGACGGCGAGACCGGCGCCCAGGAGCGCAGCGTGAAGTCCAGTGCGAACGAGGGCCCCGCGCCAGCCGATGCGTGCGTGCTCCACTCCGAAGAGAACGGCAACTAGGAACGGTGCGACGAACACATTCGTCGGGTGAACGAGGAGCGCGAACACGAACGCGAGTGCGCTCGCCCATACGTTCCCCGACAGCGCGAAATGAGCTGCAACGATCGCGGCCAGACCGGAGTGACTCGGGTCCCATCCGAACCGCGCATAAGCGATGTTGATTGGAAGCGACGCGGTGAGGAGCAGCGCAATCACTCCCGTCGGCCGGTCGAAGTGCTTCTTCGCGATCGCGTACGTGAGGCCGATCTGCGCGAGCGACGAGATGACGCTCGGCAGCCTGAGCACGGTGAGCGATCGCGGCGAAAAGAGCAGGAGGAGCAGGAGAAGACCCGAGTGCAGCGGCCCGGGGATGTTTCCGTGTGGAGTTCGCCACTCGAAGGGAGCGCCGTCCAGCAACCGCGCCAGCTGTACGCCGTACCACGCCTCGTCGCCATTGATGCCGGGCAGGCGGCCCAGGCCGTACAATCGAAATGCGACGGCAACGCCCAGCACGACGGCGATCCCCGCGAACACTGCGCGCCGGCGCCGCTTCGTCATCCCCGCGGGTTCAGCGACGCTCTTCGCAAATGACCGGCGCGGGTCGTTCCCGTCCACGCCCGAAGCGCTTCTCCGGTTCTGCATCCGCGCACTATAGCCCTTCGTCAGGCCGCCGAGACCCGAACGGGTCACGGCAGGCTTGCGAGCTCAGGCCGCGCGGTGACGACGAACGCGCCCTCCGGCGCGGCGCGCACCTCGTACGCCGCCGCGAACCCCTCCGCCGGCTCCGGCGCCTCGAGCCGCCTGGCGGTGGCGAAGATCGCGACCTTCGGCACCTGCGCCTTCCCGCTGCGCCCCGCGTTCCGCGCGAGCGAGGCGCGCACGTCCGGCGGGAACCAGTACAGCACCGGCCGCAGGCCGAGCGCGCGCGCGAGCTCAACCAGGGCGGCGCGATCCTCGCGGCGCGGGTTCGTGTCGTCCACGACGACGGGCACCCCCGCCGCCGCCGCGGCGTGCACGAGCTCGCGCTGCCTGCGGCGCTTGTCGCGGGCGTTCTGGAAGAGGTCCTTCGACACGTGAGCGTGGGTCGCCGAGAAGCGGGCGCGGAAGAAGCTCGACTTGCCCGCCCCCTGCAGGCCGGCGAGGACGACGAGGGCCGGTCGATCCATGCGCCTCCCCGCGCGCCACGAGAGGAGCGGCTGCACGCGCGCCGCCCTCCGGTCATAATCGGCGCGAACCCTCTCCGCGAGGTGACGCATGCACGTCCTCGTCGCAGGCTGCGGCTGGCTCGGGACGGCGCTCGCGCGCCGCCTCGTCGAGCGAGGCGATCGCGTGACCGGGATCCGCCGCGACCCTGCCCGCGCAGAGGCGCTGCGCGCGCTCGGGGTGGAGCCGCTCGCGGTCGACCTCGCCGCCGGCGGTGCCGCGGCGCGGCTCCCGGAGGTGGACGCGATCGTCGCCTGCCAGGCCGCCGGCGCGGACGGCGTGGAGGCGTACCGGGCGGCGTACGTCGAGGCGAACCGCGCCCTCCTCGCCGCCGCCGCGCGGGGAGGCGCGCGCGCCTTCGTCTACACCGGCTCCACGGGCGTGTTCGGCCAGCGCGACGGGTCGGACGTCGACGAGGGGTCGCCGCCCGCGCCCGCGAGCGCGAGCGCGGAGGTGCTCGTGGAAGCGGAGGCGCTCGTGCGCGGCGCGTCCGCCGGTGCGCTGCGGACGGCGGTGGTCCGCCTCTCCGGACTCTACGGCCCGGGCCGGGCTGGAATCGTCGACCGGGTGCGCACGGGGCGGCTCGCGCTCGGGCCGGGTGACGACGCGTGGATGAACTTCTGCCACCGCGAGGACGCGATCTCGTTCGTCCTCGCGGCGCTGGAGCGCGCCGCTCCCGGGGCCGTCTACCACGGCAGCGACGCCGAGCCCACCCGGCGCCGCGAGGTCGTGGCGTGGATCTGCGGCCGGCTCGGGATCGCGCCGTCCGTCTCGGCGGCCCCGGCCGGCGGCCCGAGCCGCCGCATCCACTCGCAGCGCACGCGCGCCGCGCTCGGCGTCTCGCTCGCCTATCCCTCGTTTCGTGACGGCCTCGCGCCCCTCCTCGGCGGGGGCTAGCGCCCGCCAGGCGGCCGAGCGGCTCAGCGCGCCGCGGGCCGGCGGGGGAGCGCGGCGGCCACGGCGACGGCCGCCGCCGCGAGGTCTGGCTCGGGACGCATGTCCTCCGGCCGCCCCTCGAAGCAGCGGCGCCCCAGCAGCCGTTCCGGCGTGTCCGAGAAGCGCGGAACGAGGTGCAGGTGGAAGTGCCGGAGCACGTCACCGATGGCGAAGGCGTAGACGTGCTCCGCGCCGAGGGCCTCGCGCTGTGCGGCCATGACGCGCGCGACGAGCGGCCCCAGCGCGGCGAGCTCGTCCTCGGGCAGGTCGTACCAGGCGCGGGCGTGCCGCTCGCTCGTCAGGACGAGCCAGCCTCGGAGCGGCGACGGGTCCGCGAGGGCGTGCAGGACGAAGCCTCCCTCGCGCCGCAGGAGGCCGCCGGGAACCCGATGAAGGCCGCGCGAGATCGCGCAACCGATGCACTGTGCGTCAACCATCGGGCCTCCGTGGCGCTTCGTCGCAGGGCCCGCGGACCCCCGATGCGTACACTTACAGCGAATACCGGTTGGAGTGAGCCCGTCAGCGGCACAGCGTGGAAAGCGCCGTTATACCGGAGGCACCATCGATTCGCGCATCGGTTCGTCCCGATCGGGGCTTCCGTCCTCGTGGGGTAGCCCCCAAGTTGCGCGCTTTCCAACGACTTTTTCCGCACGGGCCCCGGCCCGGGAATCGACCGGCCGCATGCCTGTTCCGAACGAGACCAGGAGCACCCAGGTGGAAACCAATCCGAACCCGACCCCGCTCACCCAGCTCATCCGCTCCGAGACGACCGTGGCCGGTCACCGGAATCTCTACTGCCTGCACTACGACGCTTGCCTCGACGTCGCGGTGAGGCTCGACTGGGACAGCTGGTCCTGCGAGAAGTGCCCTCTGTTCAAGCTGCACGAGGAGCCTCGCTCGTTCGCAGGGATGTTCGCGAACGACCGGCGCGGCGGCGGCCAGCCACACTGAAGCGGCGCGCACCCCGCCTGGGTCCGTAAGGGGCGCGCGGCAGCGCGCCCCGGCTCGGCTGACCCGGGGTGACGTGCGCGCGCTGG
This sequence comes from Anaeromyxobacter sp. SG66, assembly GCF_022690805.1. Lineage (NCBI taxonomy): Bacteria > Pseudomonadati > Myxococcota > Myxococcia > Myxococcales > Anaeromyxobacteraceae > Anaeromyxobacter > Anaeromyxobacter sp. SG66. Next base: position 46,224 of record NZ_JALCZC010000026.1, on the reverse strand, counting down.
CGCGGGGGGCGGCTCGCCCGTAGGATCCGCGCCCCATGAGACTCCTCCCGCTCGTCCCACTCTTCTCAGCGTGTCTCCTCGCCGGCGCCCCCGCGCAGGCGGCTGCCCCTGCCGCGACCGACACGCGCGCCGTGGTCGTCGCGCCCGCGGCGCCCGGGAAGCCCACCGCCGCCGAGGCGAGGGCCTTCGTCGACGGCGTCAACTCCGAGCTGAAGCGGCTCTGGATCCGCTCCTCGACGGCCGACTGGATCAAGGCCACCTACATCACCGACGACACCGAGCGAAACGCCGCGGCCCTCAACGAGGACGTGATGGCCTACCTGTCCGGCGCGATCGCGGCGTCGGTCCGGTTCGACGGCCTCGACGTGGACGCGGACACCGCGCGGATGCTGCACCTGCTCAAGGTCGCCTCCCCGCTGCCCGCGCCCAGCGATCCGGCGCGCCGCCGGGAGCTCGCCGAGATCGCCGCCAAGCTCGAGGGCATCTACGGCAAGGGCAAGTGGTGCGGTACGCCCGCGCCCGGCAAGCCGGCGCCGCGCTGCCGCGACCTGCAGGAGCTCGAGGAGGTCCTCGCGAAGAGCCACAGCTACCCCGAGCTGCTCGACGCCTGGACCGGCTGGCACACGATCTCCCGCGAGATGCGGCCGCTCTACACGCGCCTCGTCGCGCTCGGCAACGAGGGCTCGAAGGAGATCGGCTTCCGCGATCTCGGCGACCTGTGGCGCGCCGACTACGACATGCCGCCCGCGGAGTTCGAGGCGGACGTCGACCGGCTCTGGGCGGAGGTGAAGCCCCTCTACGACGACCTGCACTGCTTCGTCCGCGCCCGGCTCCAGAAGCTCTACGGGAAGGAGAGGGTCCCCGACGGCAAGCCCATCCCGGCGCACCTGCTCGGGAACATGTGGGCGCAGGACTGGTCGAACCTCTACCCGCTCGTCGAGCCGTACAAGGGCGCGGGGAGCCTCGACGTGGACGCGGCGCTGAAGCGCCAGAGGTACGATCCGACCCGGATGGTGAAGCTCGGCGAGGCGTTCTTCAGCTCGCTCGGGCTCGACCCGCTCCCGGCCACGTTCTGGCAGCGCTCGCAGCTCGTGAAGCCGAAGGACCGCGAGGTGGTGTGCCACGCGAGCGCGTGGGACGTGACCTACGACGCCGACCTGCGCGTCAAGATGTGCATCCGGCCCACGGAGGAGGATCTCGTCACGATCCACCACGAGCTCGGGCACAACTACTACCAGCGCGCGTACGTGCACCTGCCGGTGCTCTACCAGGACAGCGCCAACGACGGGTTCCACGAGGCGCTCGGCGACGCGATCGCGCTCTCGGTGACGCCCGGCTACCTGAAGCAGGTGGGCCTCGTCCCGGCGGTCGCGAAGGACGACCACGGCGTCATCAACTTCCAGATGAAGAAGGCCCTGGAGAAGGTCTCGTTCCTGCCGTTCGGCCGCCTCATCGACCAGTGGCGCTGGGACGTGTTCAGCGGGAAGGTCGCGCCGGACCGCTACAACGCCGCGTGGTGGGAGCTGCGCCGCAAGTTCCAGGGCGTCGACGCCCCCGTGGCGCGGACCGAGGACGACTTCGACCCGGGCGCGAAGTACCACGTCCCGGCGAACGTGCCGTACACGCGCTACTTCCTCGCCCACGTGTACCAGTTCCAGTTCCACAAGGCGCTCTGCGAGGCGGCCGGGTGGAAGGGTCCCCTGCACCAGTGCTCGATCTACGGCTCGAAGGACGCGGGGAAGCGGCTCCAGGCGATGATGGAGCTCGGCGCGTCGAAGCCGTGGCCGGAGGCGATGGCCGCCCTGACCGGCTCGAGGAAGGCCGACGCGTCCGCGCTGCTCGAGTACTTCGCGCCGCTGCGCGCGTGGCTGCGCGCGCAGAACGCGGGCCAGAAGTGCGGCTGGTGAGCGCGGGCCGCTGACGAAGGCTCTCGCGCAGGAAAGCGCCCCGGCGGCTCATGGCCGCCGGGGCGCCGTCTTCTCTACGGGCTTGCTCGTCCGCGTCAGACGTCGCGGTCGAGGTCACGGGTCGGGTCGCGCTCGTCCTCGCGCTTGACCTTCTCCTTGAGGTCGCCGACGCCCTGGCGGATCTGGCCCTTCTTCTCCTCCAGCCAGCCCTCGCCCTGCGTCGAGCGGTCCTTCGTGGCGCCGCCGATGCGCTGCTTCACGTCGCCCTTGATCTCCTCGATCTTGCCCTTGATCTGGTCCTTGTTCATCGTTCCCTCCCTTTGGACTTCAACGTAGGGCGCGGGTCCGATGGCGGCCCGCGCGAGGGCCCGCGGCGGGGGCGAGGGAGCGGGCGCGCGGCGCGGAGCCAGACCCGGCGGCGCCCTGGATCCGGGCTCGCGGAGCGCGTCCTCCGGGCGGGCGCGCGTCAGGGCTGCGGGGCTGCGGCGGAGCGGTCGGGCGCGACGCCGCCCGGGGTCGAGGCGCGGCGCCGGCCGAGGCCGGCCCGGAGCCGCTCCATCCAGACGTAGAACACCGGCGTCACGTAGAGCGTGAGGAACTGCGAGAAGACGAGGCCGCCGACGACGGCGAGGCCGAGCGGCTGGCGCGACTCCGCGCCTGCGCCCAGCCCGAACGCGATGGGCAGGGTGCCCATGAGCGCGGCCATCGAGGTCATCATGATCGGCCGGAACCGCACGAGCGACGCCTCGTGGATGGCGTCGCGCGGCGACTTCCCCGTGCGCTGCGCCTCGATCGCGAAGTCGACCATCATGATGCCGTTCTTCTTCACCAGGCCGACGAGCATGATGATGCCGACGAAGGCGTAGATGGAGAGATCGGTGCGGAACAGGAGCAGGGTGACGAGCGCGCCGAAGCCGGCGAAGGGGAGGGCGGTGAGGATCGTGATGGGGTGCACGAAGCTCTCGTAGAGGATCCCGAGCACCACGTAGATGACGAGCACCGCCATCACGAGCAGGAGCCCGAGGCCCCGCATCGACTCCTGGAAGGCCTGCGCCGTGCCCTGGAACCGCGTGGCGACCGTCGCGGGGAGCACCTCCGCGGCGGCGCCCTCGATCCCCTGCATCGCCTCGCCGAGGGAGCGGCCGGGGGCGAGGTTGAAGCTGAGGTTCACCGCCGGGAGCTGCCCGGCGTGGTTCACCGACAGCGGGCCCACCGCGCGGCCCAGCCGCGCGACGGCGTCGAGCGGGACGAGCTTGCCGGACGCGGAGCGGACGTAGACGAGGGAGAGGGCCCCGGGATCGAGGCGGAAGCCCGGGTCGAGCTCCATCAGCACGTCGTACTGGTCCTCGGGCGCGTTGATGACCGAGACCCGGCGCGAGCCGAAGGCGGTGTAGAGCGCGTCCTCGATCGCGAGCGGCGCGATCTGGAGCGCCGCGGCGCGGTCGCGGTCTATCGCGACCGTCACGCGCGGCGACGCGAGCCGCAGGTCGGAGTTCACGTCGGCGAGCGCCGGGAGCGCGCGCATGCGGGCCTCGAGGGCCGGCGCCGCCCTGTAGAGCGCGTCGGTGTCGGCGTCCTGGAGGGTCACCGAGTAGAGGGCGCGGCCGCCGCCGCCGGCGAGCGAGATGGGGGGCGGGTTCATCGGGAACGCCCGGAGCGACGGCACCGCGCCGAGCTCCCCGCGGAGGTCGCGGATCACCTGGTCGACGTGCGCGCGCGTGCCGTCCTTGAGCTTGAGGAACACGAAGCCGCTCGAGACGCTGCGGACCGTCGAGTTCGCGTGCTCGACGGCCGGGTGGCGGGTCGCGATCTCCGCCACCTGCCGGTGCGCGCGCACCATCGCGTCCCAGCTCGTCCCCTCGGCGGGCTCGGTGTTGATGAGGAGCCGCCCCGTGTCCTCGCTCGGGAGGAAGCCCTTCGGGACCGCCTGCCAGAGCGGGATCATCAGGACGAGCACGGCCGCGGAGAAGGCGAGGACCGACCGCGGGTGCGCGAGCGACCAGGTGAGCCCGCGGTCGTAGAAGCGCAGCATCGCGTCGAACGCGCGCTCGGTGCTCCGGTAGAGGCGGCCGTGCCGCTCGGCGGCGTGCGGCTTCAGGAAGCGCGCGCACAGGAGCGGCGTCAGCGTGAGCGACACGAAGCCGGACACCAGGATCGCCGCGCCGATCGTGACCGCGAACTCCTTGAAGAGCCGTCCGACGAGCCCGCCCATGAAGAGGATCGGGAGGAACACCGCCGCGAGCGAGATCGTCATCGAGAGGATCGTGAACGCGATCTCCTTCGACCCGCGGAACGCCGCCTCCCGCGCGGCCTCGCCGCGCTCCATGTGGCGCACGATGTTCTCGAGCATGACGATGGCGTCGTCCACGACGAACCCCACCGCGAGCGTGAGCGCCATGAGCGAGAGGTTGTCGAGCGAGTAGCCCATCGCCGCCATGATCCCGAAGGTGCCGACGAGCGAGACGGGGAGGGCGAGGCTCGGGATGACCGTCGCGGGCAGGTTCCTGAGGAACAGGAAGATGACGAGGACGACGAGGACGAGCGTGAGGAGGAGCGTGAACTGCACGTCCCCGACCGAGTGGCGGATCGACTCGGAGCGATCGTAGATGACCTTGAGCTCGACGGCCGCCGGGAGCTGCTGGTTGATCGTCGGGAGCAGCTCCTGCACCTCCCGCGCGATCCGCACGGTGTTCGTGCCCGGCTGCCTGCGCACCGCGACGGTGACGCTCCGCTGGTCCTTGCCGCCCTGGACGAACCACGCCGCGACGCGGTCGTTCTCGACGCCGTCCTTCACCTCGCCGAGGTCGGCGAGGCGCACCGGCGCCCCGTCCCGGAAGGCGACCACCACCTGGCGGAAGTCGGCGGCGGTGAGGAGCCCGCCGGTCGCCTCGACGGTGTAGGCGCGGTCCCGGCCCTCGACCACGCCGGTGGGCAGGTTCGCGTTCGCGTTGCGGACGGCCGCGGTGACCTCCTCGAGGCCGAGCCCGCGAGCCTGGAGCGCGCGGGGATCGAGCTGGATCCGCACCGCGTACTTCTGCGCGCCGAAGATCGCCACCTCGGCCACCCCGGGGACGGTCGCGACCCGCTGCGCGACGAGGTCCTGCGCGTAGCGGTTCACCGCCGAGAGCGGCAGGGTGGGGGAGGTGAGCGAGAGGTAGAGGATGGGCTGGTCCGCCGGGTTCACCTTCCGGAACGTGGGCGGGTTCGGCATGTTCGACGGGAGCTGGCCGAGGCTCGCCGAGATCGCCGCCTGCACGTCGAGCGCCGCCGAGTCGATGTCCCGGTCGAGGTCGAACTCGAGCGTGATCGAGGTCGAGCTCTGGCTCGACGACGAGTTCATCGACTTGATGCCGGCGATGTTCGAGAACTGGCGCTCGAGCGGCGTCGCGACGGACGCGGCCATCGTCTCGGGGCTCGCCCCGGGGAGCGAGGCGTTCACCGAGATGGTGGGGAAGTCCACCACGGGGAGGTCGGAGACGGGCAGGCTCCGGTAGGCGAACACGCCGAACAGCGTGAAGCTCGCCATGACGAGCGTCGTCATGACGGGCCGCCGGATGAACGGGGCGGAGAGGTTCATCGCGCCGCGCCCTTCGCGCCGCCGTCGCCGGTCCCGGGCGCGGGCCGCTCGCCGAGGAGCTCGACCGGCGCGTCCGGCCGCAGCTTGAGCTGCCCCTCGGTGACGACGAGCTCGCCCGCCGCGATCCCCTCGCCGATCACCGTCTCCGCGTCGCCCGCCTGCTGGACGACGACCGGGCGCAGCACCGCCTTGCGCTCGGCGCTCACGACGTAGGCGTAGTCGCCCTGCTGGCCGGACGCGACCGCGGACGCCGGCACCACGATGGCGCGGCTCCGCTCTGCGATGCGGAGGAACACGTCCACCACCTGGCCGGGCAAGAGCGCCTCGTCCTCGTTCTCGACGCGCGCCTTGAGCAGGATCGTGCCGGTGGCGGCGTCCACCGCGTTGTCCATGAAGGCGAGCGTCGCCTCGACGTCGGCGTCGCCGCCGGCCGGGCGCACGCGCACCGGCAGGCCGGTCACGCGGCCACGCAGCGCCGCGAGGTGGCGCTCCGGGATGGAGAACGCCGCGAAGACCGGCTTCACCTGCTCGATGGTCACGAGCGGCTCCTGCGCGCCGGAGGAGACGAGGTTCCCGGGGTGCACGAGCAGCCGCCCGGTCCGCCCCGCGGCGGGCGCGCGGAGCGTGCAGTAGGAGAGGTCGAGCGCGGCGCGGTCCACCGCGGCCTGGTCTGCGACCACCGTCGCGTCGAGCGCGGCGGCGTTCGCGCGGGCCGCGTCGTGCTGCTGGCGCGTCACGTACTCCTTCTCCACGAGCTCGGCGTAGCGCTTCGCGTCGGCGCGCGCGTTCTCCGCCCGGGCCCGATCCTGCTCGAGCCTCGCCCGCGCGCCGGCGAGCGCGGCGGCGTAGGGGCGGCGGTCGAGCTCGAGGAGCAGGTCGCCCTTCTTCACCTGCTGGCCCTCGGTGAAGTGCACCGCCACGATCGGCCCGGACACCTGCGCGCGCACCGCGACGGACTGGTTCGCGACGATGCGGCCGACGGCGCGCACCTCGACGGGCACGTCCTTCTCCACCGCGCGCTCCGCGCGGACGGGGACGGGGCGTGGCCCGGCCACGCTGCGGGCGTCGCCGCGCGAGCAGCCGGCGAGGGCGCCGGCGAGGACGAGGGCCGCGGCGGTGGAGGCGGTGCGAGGGGTCATGGTGTTCCTTCGAGCGCGGGCGGCGCGACCTGCGGGTCGGACGGCGCGGGGGCCGCGGGCGCCGCGGCGGGGAGATCGAGGCGGCCGCTCGCGCGCGTGAGCTGGGCGAGCGCGACGAGATAGTCGGAGCGCGCGCGCACGTTCTCGGCCTGGGCGGTCTCGAGGGCGGACTGGGCGTTCAGGAGGTCCAGGATCGAGCCGACGCCCTCCTGGTACCGGCCACGCGCCACGTCGGAGGACGCGCGGGCGGAGGCGAGGAGGTCGCGGGAGGTCTCGAGCCGGCGCCCCGCGCTGCTGAGGCCCTGGTAGCTCGTCCAGACGTCGAGCGCGACCCGCTGCCCGGCGGCGTCGGCGCGCGCCCGCGCGGCGTCGGCCGTGGCGCGCGCGGCGAGCGCGTCGTAGGCGGGGCCGAGCCCCTCGAACATCGGGACGCGGAGGACGAGGCCCGCGGACCACGAGGTGGTCGGGTCGAGCCCCTCGGGCGCGAGGTAGTGGGTGCGCCCGGCGCTCGCCTGGAACGAGAGCGTCGGCCAGGCGGCGCGGGAGGCCGCCCGGGCGCGGGCATCGGCCGCGTCGGCCAGGGCGCGCGCCCGGGCGACGTCCGGGTTGCGGGCCGCCGCCAGCGCGAGGAGCTCGTCCACCGTGGGCCGCGCCCGCGCCGTATCCACCTCCGCGGGCAGCGCGCCGACCTCGAGCTCGGCGGTGGGGGAGAGACCCGCCAGCGTGGCGAGCGCGCCGCGGAGGGCGAGCGCCTGGCCCTCCGCCTGCTGCAGCACGAGCTGCACCTGCGAGAGCGCCGTCCGCGCCTGCAGCACGTCGGCGATGGTGGCGAGCCCCGCCTGGCGCCGGGCCTCCGCGGCGGCGAGGCTCGTCTCCGCCTGACGGACGGAGGTCTTCTCCGCCTCGGCGAGGGCGCGCGCGCCGAGGTACTGGAAGTACGTCTGCTGCACCTGCAGCACGAGATCGGCCACCGCCGCGTGCTCGGCGAGCCGCGCCGCCACGAGGAGCCGGTCGGCCGCGTCGACGAGCGCGCCCCGCGCGCCGAGATCGAGGAGCAGCCAGGTGAGGCTCGCGCTCGCGCCCGCGGTCGTGCTCGTCGAGGACGCGCGGTTGGGGCCGCCGCCCGAGCGCTGGCGCAGGAGCGAGGCCGTCGCCTCGAGCGAGGGCCAGTACAGGCTGCGCTGCGAGCCGGCCTGGGCGGCCGCGGCGCGCGCGTCGTGCCACGTGGCCCGGGTCGCCGGCTCGCGCGCGAGCGCGAGGTCGACGAGGTCGGCGAGCGAGCGCGGCGCGGGGACGGGCTCCGGCGCCTGCGGCTGTGGCTGGGGAGGCGCGGCCGGCGCGGGCGCGCCCACCTTGCGAGCGACGTCGCGCGGCGGCGCCGTCCGGCTCGAGACGTAGAGTGAGGGCGAGACCGTGCCGCACGCGCCGAGCAGGGCGAGGGCGGACGCGGCGACGGCGGCCCCACGGACCGCGCTGCTGGAGGGCGTAGGAGGGGGCATCGGCAGCCCCTGTTGTGGAGGAGATGAACCCGCCCGTCAACGGGCTCGACGACCCGCGCCCGCCCTCAGGACTCTCCGCGCAGGAGCGGGTCGAGACGGCCCTCGCGGTCGAGCGCGTCGAGGTCCGAGAACCCGCCCAGCGAGCGTGCGCCCACGAAGACCTGCGGCACCGTCATCTGGCCGCTCTTCTCGACGAGCCAGGCGCGCAGCGCGTCATCGCCCTCCACGCTCACCTCCTTGTACGCGACGCCCTTGCTCGAGAGGAGCGCCTTGGCGCGAACGCAGTAGGGGCAGTTCCGCTTCGTGTAGACGGTCACCTGGGGTGCGGTCATGTCATCTTCTTAATCCGATCGGTCCCTCTCCGGCTCGCGAACGACCGAGCCTCGGGCGCCGCCGGGCGCCACAGCGATGGCGGCGAGGCCGCCCGCGGGGCGCAGGGGACACGGCGAAGACCTCGAGCCGTCGCCTCAGCGAACGAGGCGCGAGCGGGGAGCGGCGCCGGCCGGCTCGAAGGCGGGCCCGCGGACGGTCTGCGCGAGCGCGCGCAGGCGCCGGATGCGCTCCTCGGCGGGCGGGTGGGTCGAGAACAGGCGCGAGAGCCCGCCCGTCAGCGCGCCGAACGGGTTCACGATGAATAGGCTCGCCGTGGCGGGGGTGGCGGCGCTCGGGAGCTGCTCCGCCGCCCGGTGGAGCTTCTCCAGCGCGCCGGCGAGGGCGAGCGGATCCCCGGCGAGGCGCGCCCCGGTCTCGTCGGCGAGGTACTCGCGCGAGCGCGAGATGCCGAGCTGGACGAGCGTCGCGCCGATGGGCGCGAGGAGCGCGAGCGCGAGCCCGCCCGCGGGGGAGCCGCCCTCCTCGTCCTGGCTCCCGCCCCCGAACATCCCGGCGAACGCGAGCGCGTTCGCGACGTGCGAGACGGCGGTCGCGAGCCCCGCGGCGACGCTCGCCACGAGGATGTCGCGGTTCGCCACGTGCGCGAGCTCGTGCGCGAGCACGCCGCGCAGCTCGCGCTCGTCGAGGATCTCCACGATCCCGCGCGTCACCGCCACGACGGCGTGCTTCGGGTCGCGGCCCGTGGCGAACGCGTTCGCGTGCGGGTCGTCCATGAAGAACACCCGCGGCTTCGGGATCCCCGCGCGCCCGGCGAGCTCCGCGACGATCCCGTGCAGCCGGGGCGCCTCGGCCTCGGGCAGCTCGCGGGCGCGGTGCATCCTGAGGACGATCCGGTCGGAGAAGAAGTAGCTGACGAGGTTCATGGCGACCGCGAGCGCGGTGAACAGCCAGAACGCGTTCGGGCCGAGGCTCGCGCCGACGCCGACGAGGATCGCGGAGAGGGCGCCGAGCAAGAGGACGGTCTTGAGCTGGTTCATCATGGCAATGCCTCCGGGCAGCGCGGCATTGATGCAGCCCGCGGCATCCCCAGTCCATTTCAAAATGTCGGCGCGAGACTGTGGAAAAGCCTGGGGTAGCGCCGCCGGCTCACGCCGCGGCCCCGAACAGCGCGTCGCGCGCGGCCTCGGCGATCGCCACCACGGCGGGGTGGCGCAGGCGGCGCTCGACGGTGATGGCGTAGAAGGTCTCGCGCACCTCGTCCGCGCGGCCGACGACCTGCACGCCGTGCTCGGAGCGGATCTCCTCCTCGAGCACCCGCGGCGCCGCGAACACGCCGAGCCCGCGCTCGCCGAACGCCATCATGAGCGCGCTGTCGTCGAACTCGCCCGCGAGCTCGGGACGAACGCCGAGCCCGTCGAGCCAGCCGTCCAGCGCACGGCGGAGCGCCGTCCCCGGCGACGGCAGGAGCGCGGGCGCGCCCTGCAGCGAGCGCGGGAAGCCCTTGCGGAGGCCCGCGTGGCGCGCCGCCGCGAAGAACGACGTGCCGCAGTCGCCCAGGCGGTGGTTGAAGGCCTTCACCTTCACCTCCTCGGAGGCGGGCACGTCGGCGATCACGACGTCGAGCTCGTGCAGGGCGAGCGCGGCGAGGAGCTGCGGCAGCGGCCCCTCCCGGCAGACGAGCGTCAGGTCCGGGTGCGCGTCCACCGCCGGCTGGAGCAGGAGCGCCGCCATGCGCTTCGGGATGACGTCCACCACGCCGGCGACGAGCCGGAGCCGCTGGCCGGTCGGAAGGCCCTTCACCGCGCGCTGCAGCTCGCTCCCGGTCCGGAAGATGTCGTCCGCGTAGCGGAGGACCGTGCGGCCGACGTCCGTGAGGACGAGCCGCCGCCCCTGCCGCTCGAGCAGCTTCACGCCCAGGCTCCCCTCGAGCGTCTTCAGCTGGTTCGAGATGGTGGGCTGCGCGAGCCGCAGCTCCTGGCTCGCCTTGGCGATGCTGCCCGCGCGGGCCACGGTCCAGAAGTAGAAGAGGTGATGGTAGTTGAGCCACTCCATGGTGAGGGAAAGTCTAACGGACACCGTGAAACTTTCTCATCCTGAGCGGGGCTGAGCCGTCTATGAAGAGGCGGGGCCGCGCGACGGCGGCACGGGAGACCAGCGGATGATCGAGAGCGTAGGCACCCCCGGCCTGTGGGCGGGGTTCGTCGTGTTCGTGCTGGTGATGCTCGCGCTCGATCTCGGCGTCTTCAACCGCAAGGACCACGTCGTCTCGACGCGCGAGGCGCTCCGCTGGACCGCGGTGTGGATCGGCCTCGCCCTCGCCTTCGACGGCCTCGTCTGGTGGCGGTTCGGGTCCGGGCCGGCGATCGAGTTCCTGACCGGCTACCTCATCGAGAAGTCGCTCTCCGTCGACAACCTCTTCGTCTTCGTCATCATCTTCGGGACGTTCGCGATCCCCGCGGCCTACCAGCACCGCGTGCTGTTCTGGGGCATCCTCACCGCGCTCGTCCTGCGCGCGCTCATGATCGTGGGCGGGAGCGCGCTCCTCGCGCGCTTCCACTGGCTCATCTACGTGTTCGGCGCGTTCCTGCTCGCCACCGGCGTGCGGCTGTTCTTCCACAAGGGCGAGGAGCACCACCACCCGGAGCGGAGCTGGGCCTTCCAGGTCCTCCGCAAGGTCATCCCGTCGACGCACCGCATGGAGGGGCACGCCTTCTTCCTCCGCGAGGCCGGCCGGCTCGTGGCGACGCCGCTGTTCCTCGCGCTCGCGCTCATCGAGATCTCCGACGTGGTGTTCGCGCTCGACTCCATCCCCGCGATCTTCGGCGTGACGCTCGACCCCTTCATCGTCTTCACGTCCAACATCTTCGCGATCATGGGGCTCCGCTCGCTCTACTTCGCGGTCGCGCAGCTCCTGAACCGCTTCGAGTACCTGTCCGCCGGGCTCGCGGCGGTGCTCGTCTTCATCGGGGCGAAGATGCTCGCGTCGCGCTGGGTCCACGTGCACGCGCTCGTCTCGCTCGCGGTGGTGGTGGCGCTCCTCGGCGGGGCCGTGATCTTCTCGCTCGTGAAGACGCGTCGGGCCGGCGCGCCCGCCGCGGCGCGCGCGTCGTCCGGGACGTGACGGGGCGTCGGCGTCGAGCGGGCGGCGCTCAAGTCCCGGCGCTGACGCGGCGGTACAGCGTGCCCGGCACGAGCGACAGGAGCAGCATCGCGGCCGCCACGGCGAGGTCGTTCCAGCGCGCGGCCGGCGAGCGCTGCGGCAGGACCAGCGCGGCGACGACGAGCCAGGCGGACAGCGCCGTGTTCGCGAAGCGCGCCTTCGCCCGCGTCATCCCCAGGACCGCGAAGATGGCGGCGAGGAGCCCGACCGCCCACGCGTTCGTGAACGAGGGCGTGGTGCGGGGGAACGCGAAGGCCGAGAAGAACAGCCAGAGCGCGAGCATCAGGTTGAGCGTCCGGGCGGGCATTCGGACCTCCTCGCGCTGAAGATGCTCCGGCTCTTCCTCGCCGGCCCGCCCTCCCGCCCGGTGCGCGCGCGCGGTCCCTGCCGCCTGCCCGCTCGCGCACCCGGCGGCCCGCGCGCGGCGTCGCTCAGTCGAAGACGACCGTCTTGTTGCCGTGGACGATGATCCGGTCCTCGCAGTGCCACCGCACGGCGCGCGCGAGGACGCGGCGCTCGAGGTCGCGGCCGAGCCGCTTCAGATCGTCGACCGAGTGCCGGTGCGTCACGCGCCCGACGTCCTGCTCGATGATCGGGCCGGCGTCGAGCTCGGCCGTGACGTAGTGCGCGGTGGCGCCGACGATCTTCACTCCGCGCTCGTGCGCCTGCCGGTACGGGTCCGCGCCCACGAACGCCGGGAGGAACGAGTGGTGGATGTTGATCATGCGGTTCGGCCAGCGCGAGACGAGCTCGGGCGAGACGATCTGCATGTAGCGCGCGAGGACGACGAGGTCGGCGCGCCCGTCGACGAGTGCGCCCAGCCGAGCCTCCGCCTCGGCGCGGATGTCGCGCGAGTTCGGCACGTGCTCGAACGGGACGCCGAACGCCTCGACGGCGGGGCGCAGATCCGGGTGGTTCGAGACGACGAGCGAGACCTCGCCGCCGAGCTCGCCGCGCTTCCAGGTCCAGAGGAGCTCGAGCAGCGCGTGGTCGTGCTTCGAGACGAGGACCGCGATGCGCTTTCGCCGGGAGGAGAGGGTGAGGCGCCAGTCCATCGCGAACGGGCGCGCGACGTCGAGGGCGAACGCCCGCTCGAGATCCTCCGGCGGGAGGTCCAGCCGGTCCGTCTGGAACTCGAGCCGCGTGAAGTAGACGCCGCCGTCCTCCTCGGCGGTGTGCTGATCGAAGTCGGTGATGTTCGCCCCGTGGCGGAAGAGGAAGCTCGAGATCGCGGCGACGATCCCGGGGCGGTCGGGGCACTGGACGAGGAGGATGGCGCGAGGGTGGGTCACGGGACCGGTCAAACTAGCAAAAAAGCGGGGCTGGACGCGCGCGACCAGCGCTCGCACGCGCGTCCAGCCCGGCCCCCTCCCGTGGAACCCCCTGGGTGCCGCAGGCCATTGCGACCCCCGTGCCATCCGGGCGCGAGGGAGAACCCTGCGATCTCCATGGGTTCCGCCGCGGGCTGGGGCGTCAGCGGCGTTGTGCTGGGGCAATTGACGCAGCGCTGGGGAGGGCGGCCCAGGGTGCGACCGGAGGCCGCACGGACAGCCGCATCGTTCGCCGCTCCCGAGTCTCGTGCCGCCCGCGCGAGGGTTCGCCGCGCGCCGGAGGAAGGCGGCTCGACGACTCCGCCCGCACGTTCGAAAGGTGCGACAATACAGCGCAATCCACCCCCAAAGATTGCGCGCCGGAAAGCAACGGTGTTGATGTGGGACAAGGCTATCGTCCCAGGCGCGGGCGTATCGGTGGGCGAGCGTCGCGACGGAGGTCTTCCGGGAGGGGGAGGATGTCCAGGGCCGCAGGGCACCCGGCCGAGAGCACGCCGCCGACAGGCGAGCGGGGGCCCGCGGAGCGCCCTGCGCCGCCCTCCGACGACGCCCGCGCCCTCGAGCGGCTCGCGCGCGCGATCGCGCCGCGCTCGGTCGGCGACCTCGGCTTCGACATTCCCTGGCAGCAGCGGCTCTCGACCCGGTTCTTCACGATGATCGCCGTCGTCGCCCTGGGCGTCGTCGCCGCGTTCTTCTTCGCCGAGGTGGCGGTGCAGCGTCACCTGCTGTCGCAGGTCGTCGCGGAGTCCGATCTCCTCAGCCACACCATCCGCAACGCGCTACACCGCGCCATGCTCCAGGACCGCCGGGGCGACGCCTACCTCATCATGCAGGACATCGGGCGCCAGCCCGGCATCGAGATGGTGCGCATGATGGACGCCGAGGGGCGGATCACCTACTCGACGGAGCGGGTGGAGATCGGCCGCAGCGTCGATCGCAACGCGGAGGCGTGCTCCGGGTGCCACGCCGCCGACGAGCCGCTCCACCGGGTGGACCTCAAGGAGCGGAGCCGCGTCTTCACTCCGAACGGCCACCGCGTCCTCGGGATCATCACCCCCATCTACAACGAGGCGTCCTGCTCCACCGCCGCCTGCCACGCGCACCCGGCCGAGCGGAAGGTGCTCGGCGTCCTCGACGTCGGGGTGTCGCTGTCGCGCCTCGACGAGGAGACCGCCGGGTTCCGCTGGCGCACGCTCGCGGCCGCGGCCGCCGCCGCCGCGCTCCTCGGCCTGTTCGTCTGGTTCTTCACGGGCCAGCACCTGATGCGCCCCGTCGCGGCACTCGTCCAGGCGACCCGCCGGGTCGCCCGCGACCAGCTCGAGCTCGAGATCCCCGTCACGTGGAGCGGGGAGCTCGGCCTCCTCGGCGCGTCGTTCAACGAGATGACGCGGTCCCTGCGCAAGGCGAAAGGCGACCTCGACGCGCTCATGCACAGCCTCGAGCGGCAGGTGCAGGAGCGGACGGCGGCGCTGCGCTCGGCGCAGGATCAGCTCGTCCGGAACGAGAAGCTCTCGTCCCTCGGCAAGCTCTCCGCCTCGATCGCGCACGAGATCAACAACCCGCTGGCCGGCATCCTCACCTTCGCGAAGCTCATCGTGCGGACGCTCGAGGCGGGCGTCCCGGACGAGTCGACGCGCCGGGCGCTCATCAAGCACCTCCTCCTCGTCGAGCGCGAGACCGAGCGCTGCAGCGCCATCGTCCGCAACCTGCTCGACTTCGCGCGCGAGCGGCCGCTGGCCGTGAAGGACGTGAACGTGAACGACGTCGTGGAGGAGGCCCTGCAGCTGCTCGCGAACCAGATCCACATCCAGGGCATCACGCTCGAGAGGCGCCTCGCCGAGGTGCCGGTGGTCGCCGCCGACTTCGGCCAGCTCCGCCAGGCGTGCGTGAACGTCATCATGAACGCGTGCGAGGCGATGGGGCGCAGCGGCCGGCTCGAGATCGAGAGCGCGCTCGTGGAGGGCGGCCGGTGGGTGGAGCTCTCGTTCGCCGACACCGGCCCCGGCATCGCGCCCGAGCACCTCTCCAAGATCTTCGACCCGTTCTTCACGACGAAGGAGCGCGGCACTGGGCTCGGGCTCTCCGTCGTCTACGGCATCGTCGAGCGGCACGGCGGCAAGGTCGAGCTCACGAGCGAGGTGGGGAAGGGGACTCGCATCGCGCTGCGGATCCCGCCGCGCCCCGCGGAGGACGCGGCCGCGCCGGTCGTGCCGGCGGGAGGGGCGGGGTGAGCGCGCGTGGACGGCGAGGGGCGGCGTCCTCCGCGGGCTCCGGGAACCTGAATGCTCTCGATCTTCGTCTGGTGGATCGGTGAGGGAGAGGTCGATCGCGAGCTGATGGAGCACGTCCGCGTCCACCTCGCCGCCGCCTTCGGCCGCCCCGTCTTCCTCTGGGAGTCCCCGGAGCGGCCGCGCCACGCCTACGACGAGAAGCGCAAGCAGCACCGGACGACGCCGATCCTGAGCTGGCTCGGCGAGGCCGGGCCGGGCTCCGGGAAGGTGCTCGGCATCACCGACGGCGACCTGTTCATCCCCATCCTCACCTACGTCTTCGGCGAGGCCCAGCTCGGCGGCGGCGCGGCGGTGGTGTCGCTGAAGCGGCTCGTCGAGCCCGGCCCCGGCGGGCGGGCGCTGCTCGCCCTGCGGCTCGCCAAGGAGGCGGTGCACGAGGTCGGGCACGCCTTCGGCCTCGTCCACTGCGGACACGAGCGCTGCGTCATGTCGCGCTCGCCCGCGGTCCGCGAGGTGGACGCGAAGGGCGTCGACCTCTGCCCCGAGTGCCGCAGCCACCTGGACGACGTCTCCGAAGGAGCGTGAAGCCATGGCGAACGAGAGGACCCGCATCCTGGTGGTGGACGACGAGGAGATCGTCCGGGAGTCGCTCGGCGGCTGGCTCGAGAAGGACGGCTACACCGTCGGCACGATGCCCGAGGGCCGCTCGGCGATCGAGGCGCTCAAGAGAGAGCGCTGGTCCATCATGATCGTCGATCTGAAGATGCCGGGGATGGACGGCCTCCAGGTGCTCGAGGAGGCGAAGAAGCTCCAGCCGGACGTCGCCGTCGTGATCATGACGGCCTACGCCACGGTCGACACCGCCGTGAGCGCGATGAAGATGGGCGCCTACGACTACCTCGTGAAGCCGTTCGATCCCGAGGAGCTGTCGCTCATGATGCAGAAGATCGTCTCCCAGCAGTCGCTCGTGCGGGAGAACGCGGTGCTGCGCCAGGCGCTCCGGCAGGAGTACCGCTTCCGCGACCTGCTCTCGAAGAGCCCGGCCATGCAGTCCGTGTTCGAGCTCGCCCGCACCGCGGCGCGCTCGAACTCGACGATCCTCGTCCTCGGCGAGTCCGGCAGCGGCAAGGAGGTGCTCGCCCGGGCCATCCACGCCGAGAGCCCGCGGGCGGAGGGTCCGTTCGTGGCGGTCTCCTGCGCGGCGCTGACCGAGAGCCTGCTCGAGTCGGAGCTGTTCGGTCACGAGAAGGGGGCGTTCACCGGAGCCATCTCGCGGCGAAAGGGGAAGTTCGAGGCGGCGCACGGCGGCACCCTGTTCCTCGACGAGGTGGGCGACATCGGTCCGAAGCTGCAGCTCGATCTGCTGCGCGTGCTCGAGGAGCGCCGCTTCCATCGCGTGGGCGGCAACGAGCCCATCGAGGTGGACGTCCGGATCGTGGCGGCGACGAATCGCGACCTGCGCCGCGCGGCCCGCGAGGGCAAGTTCCGCGAGGACCTGTTCTACCGCCTGAACGTCATCCCCATCCTCATCCCGCCGCTGCGCGAGCGGCGGGAGGACATCCCGCTCCTCGTCGAGAACTTCGTCGAGCGGCTCTCGGTGGAGATGAAGCGGCGGATCGAAGGGCTCACGCCCGAGGCGATGAGCGCCCTCATGGCGCACGACTGGCCGGGCAACGTGCGCGAGCTCCGGAACGTGCTCGAGCGCGGCGCCGTCGTCGCCTCGGGGCCCGTCGTCCAGCTCTCCGATCTCGGGCTCCCCGCCAAGCTCGACGCGCCGCCCCGGCACGGGACGCTCGCCTCGCTCGAGGAGGTCGAGCGGCGGCACGTCGCGGCGATGCTGGCGCACACCAACGGGAACGTGAGCCAGTCGGCCCGCATCCTCGGGATCGACCGCGTGACCCTCTACAACAAGATGAAGAAGTGGGGGCTCCGCAGGGACGGCGAGGAGGCGGAGCTCGCGCCCGGAAGCGAGCCCAGCGCGGGCGGGTAGGCGCCCGCTCGCGAGCCTTCGGCGCTCGGCCGCCCCCCCGCGTCTCGGCATCAGGTGGGTTTGACACCCCGGGCGGTCAACGGCGATTCTCCCCGCCGCCGTGAGAGGTCCATCGGAGGCGAAGATCGCCGGGCCCGCGATCGACGCGTGCGCACCCGAACAGCGCGCGCTGCCGCCGCTCGCTTCGCTCGCCCGCGCGCACGGCCCAGCGCTCGCGGCAGCCGCGGTCGGCATCGCCTGGTTCGCCTCGAAGGTCGGGCTCGCGGTCGCCCACCCCTCCCACGTCGGCTGGCTGATGTCGGGCGACTGGAGCGCGAGCTACATGGGCTGGCTGTTCTTCCGGTCCGCGCCCATCTCCCTGCCGCTCGGGGCCAACCCCTTCTACCCGTTCCCGGTCGGCTCGACCCTCGGCTTCACCGACTCGATCCCGCTCGTCGCGATCCTCCTGAGGCCCTGGGCGTCATTCCTCCCGCGGGACTTCCAGTACGTCGGTGCGTGGCTCCTCCTGGCCTTCGCGCTGCAGGGCTTCGTCGGGGCGAAGCTCGTGAAGCTCGCGACGCCGCACCCGGCTGCGCAGGCGCTCGGGGGCGCGCTGTTCGCGCTGTCGCCGCCGCTGCTCAATCGCCTCGGCCACGCGAGCCTGTCCGCCCACTGGATCGTCCTCGTCGCGCTCTGGCTCGCGCTCGCGCCGGTCGAGGCCCGGCGGGTGCGTGGACGCATCGTGGCCGTCCTGCTGCTCGTCTTCCTCTGCGCGGGCGTGCACCCGTACTTCGTGGTGATGACCGCGGCGTTGGCGGCCGCGCTCGTCGTGCGGCTCGTGGCCGTGGAGCGCCTCGGCGGGCCCGCGCTGCTCCTCGGCGGCCTTTCCGGCATCGCGGTCGCGGCCGCCGCCGGGCTCTTCCTCTTCGGATTCTTCGGGAGTGGCGTGCGCTCCGAGGCGCCAGGGTTCGGGTTCTTCTCCGCCGATCTCGCCACGCTCGTGAACCCGATGGGCTGGTCACGCGTGCTCGGGAGCCTCCCGGTCCAGGGCGGACAGTACGAAGGCTTCGGCTACCTCGGCGCGGGCGCGCTCCTCCTCGTGCTCGTCGGGATCGGCCTCACCCTCGCGCTGCGTGGGACGCGGCCCTCGCCCGGCGCGCTCGCGCGGTCGGCGCCGATCGGGGCGGTCACGCTGCTCCTCTTCGTCTTCGCGCTCTCGGACGCGATCACCTTCGCGGGAGAGCGCATCCTGACGGTCGGGCTGTACGCGCTCGTTCCCCAGCTGGGGAGCACGTTCAGGTCCTCTGGCCGGTTCGTCTGGCCGCTCCATTACCTCATCGTCCTGGCTGCGATCGCTGCGGTCGCGAACGCGCTGCGGACGCGACCACGTGCGCTCGTGGGCGCACTGGCAGTCGCCTTCGCGGTGCAGGCTGCGGACGTGAATCCTCCCGTCCCGCTGCAGCTCGGGACCGAGCCGTGGCGTCCCCCGGGTTCCGAGGTATGGGAGCTCGCGCGCGGCGGGTACCAGCACCTCGCGATGTACCCGCCCTATCTCAACGCGGGCGGGGAGCCCGTGGCGGAGGACGCGTGCGGACCGCCCGTCTGGCCGCCTGACGCGCAGCTCGGCCTCGCGCACGTCGCGTACCGGCTCGGGCTCACGTTCAACGGGGCGTACGCTGCGCGCCTCGATCCGGATCGCGCCGGGGCCTACTGCCGGGAGCTCTACGGCGCCGTCTCCGGGGCGCGGCTGGATCCTGCGACGATCTACGTGGTCCGTCCGCAAGAGGTCGAGGCGTTCCGTCGCGCGCACGGGATCTGCGGTCGAGTCGACGGGGCCCCTGTCTGCGTCAGCGGCGAACGGGAGCCTGGCGACCCGTTCGCGCGAGCGGTGCGAATGAACCCGCTCCCCTGACGTGGCAGCGCGCGCGCGACGAACGGTCGCGTGCGTCCGGTCGCCTCCACCCGGGATCGCATGCGCGCGGGGCATGGGCCGTCTCCTGCGGGAGCGAAGGTCTCGGCGTCCACGAGCGCCGTTGAATCCCTCCACGGCCGTGGAGTAACTCGCCAGCGCGCCCGCGATCGCTCGCAACCGCGCGTGATCGCGCGCGAAGGTTCCCGCCATACGAGCGGCCCCCGCTGCGGGTCGTCGAGATTCTCGACGGCCGCCGCCGCTCGAGCGGGGAGCCGCGGCGAGGGGTTGGACGCGGCGCCCCCGCAGTAACCCTGCGTAAACAATCCTGAACCGACGCTCCGGCCGTGCCCGCCGCGGCGATGGCCCGGCGCGTGCTCTAGCGACCAAGCGGGAAGGCCACCACCCCCGCAGGAATCGAAAGGAGCACGCCATGATGTTCGCCTTCGTGTTCGCGCTTTTCGGAGTCGCGGTGCTCGGAACCCTGAACCTCGTCGCCGCCCGCTAGGCGCCTCGAGCTGCCCGGAGACACCATGAGGATCGGACGCAGAGGGTTCTTCAAGATCGCCGCAGTGACGGCAGGGGCCGCGGGCGCCGCTTCGGCGTCGGCGGCCTTGCCGCACGCGGAGGGGACGGACACGCCAGGCGTGCTCGTGGACACGACCCTCTGCGTCGGCTGCCGCGCCTGCGAGGCCGCGTGTGCCGAGAAGAACGCGCTCCCGGCGCCTCCGGCGAGCGACGACGTGATGAAGCAGCGGCGCGACACCGCCCCCCAGGTCTTCACCGTCGTGAACCGCGCCGAGAAGGAGGACGGGACCGTCCGCTTCGCGAAGAAGCAGTGCATGCACTGCCTCGCGCCCGGGTGCGCGTCCGCGTGCCCGGTCCGGGCCATGGACAAGACGCCGGCCGGGCCGGTGGTCTACGACCCGTCGAAGTGCATGGGCTGCCGCTACTGCATGATCGCCTGCCCGTTCGACGTGCCGAAGTACGAGTACGACAGCTGGAAGCCGCGCGTCCGGAAGTGCGGGTTCTGCGCGGACCGCCAGGCGAAGGGGCTGAAGCCCGCGTGCACCGAGGTGTGCCCCTCCGGCGCGCTCACCTTCGGTCACCGAGCGGAGCTCATCGAGCTCGCGAAGACCCGCATCTACACGAACCCCGGCAAGTACGTGCCGCACGTCTACGGCGAGCACGAGGCCGGCGGGACGAGCTGGCTGTACATCACCGACGTCGACCTCGAGAAGCTCGCGCTCCGCACCGACGTCCCGGAGAAGGACATCCCGAGCCTCGTGTCCGGCGCGCTGGGCGCCCCGCCGTTCGTGATGACCCTGTGGCCCCCGCTGCTGATGGGGCTCTACGCCTTCTCGCGCCGCCGCGACACGGTCGAGGGCGACGCGCAGGAGAACGCAAAGGAGGACCGCCATGGCTAGCGCGCAGGCCGGTGCCGCCGTCGCGGCGCACCCGTCGTTCGTCCGCGAGAAGATCCTGCTCGGCATGAGCGTGCGCGAGTACGTCCGCTCCTGCTGCACGCCCGCGAACGCGGTCGCCGCGGCCATCCTGGTCGTCGGCGTCCCGATCCTCGTCTACCGGTTCATCGCCGGTCTCGGCGCCACGACGGCCCTTTCCCAGACCGCCCCCTGGGGCCTCTGGATCGGGTTCGACATGATGACCGGGATCGCGCTCGCCGCGGGTGGGTTCACCATCGGCGCGACCGTCCAGCTCTTCGGGCTGAAGGCGTACCACCCCATCGAGCGGCCGGCGATCCTCACGGCCTTCCTCGGCTACGTGATGGCCGTCATCGGGCTGCTCGCCGACCTCGGCCGGCCGTGGAACATCGTCATGGCGATCTTCAACTACGGCACCGCCTCGGCGCTGTTCGAGGTCGCCTGGTGCGTCATGTGCTACACGACCGTGCTCCTCCTCGAGTTCACGGTCCCCGTGTTCGAGTGGCTGGGCTGGAAGAAGCTCCACTCGGTCATGCGCAACGCGCTCATCGGGCTCACGGTCCTGTCCGTGATGTTCTCGACGATGCACCAGAGCGCGCTCGGCTCGCTCTTCCTGCTCGCGCCGACGAAGCTCCACCCGCTCTGGTACACGCCGTACATCTTCGTCTTCTTCTTCATCTCCGCGATCATCGCGGGGATCTCGATGGTCATCGTCGAGTCGATGCTCTCGCACCGCGCGTTCCACGCCCAGGTCGCCGGGCAGCACGTCGACATCGACAAGCTGACGCTGGGGCTCGGGAAGGCGGGGGCGCTCGTGATGTTCGCCTACTTCTTCCTCAAGCTGCAGGGGGTCATCGACGGGCACGCCTGGGGCTACTTCGCCACCGGCTACGGGGCGTGGTTCCTCGTGGAGATCGTCGGGTTCGTCCTCGTCCCGGCGCTCCTCTTCGCCTACGGCTCGCGGAACGGCAACGTGACGCTCGTCCGGGTCGCCGCCGTGATGGGCGTCCTCTCCATCATCCTGAACCGCCTCAACGTCTCGATCGTCGCATTCAACTGGAACCAGCCGGTCCGCTACGTGCCGTCGGTGAGCGAGGTGATCGTCTCGATCACCCTCGTGACCATCGGCGTGCTGGCGTTCCGGTGGATCGTGAACCGCATGCCCATCCTCCGCGAAGACCCGCGCTTCGCGGAAGGGCATCACTGAGGGAGGACGCCATGGCTCATGACTTCCTGAGCATCTACCCGGCCAAGCTCCTCGAGTACGGCCTCGCCGTCGCCTACCTGCTCATGTTCATCCCGTTCTGGCGCTACGTGCAGGGCGGCCGCGCCAAGGAGGCGGTGGTCCCCGTCACCGCGCCGCGTCCCGTCGCGCGCCCCGCAGCCGTGCGCGCCGCACGGCCCACCGCGGGGTGGTTCCAGCTCCCCGCGGGCCTGCACCTGCACCCCGGGCACACCTGGGCGCGGCTCGAGGACGACGGGCTCATCGCGGTGGGCGTGGACGACTTCGCCCACAAGCTCGTCGGCCCGGCGCGCCTCGACCTCCCCGCGATCGGCGAGCGGGTCGCGCAGGGTGAGGCCGCGTTCGCGATGGGCGAATCGGACCGGACGGTCCCGCTCCTCTCCCCGATCGACGGCACGGTGGTCGCGGTGAACACGGCGATCCGGGACGGCAAGGACGGCCTCGAGGACCCGTACGGCGCGGGCTGGCTGTTCAAGGTGAAGGCGTCGCGCCTCGCCGCGAACCTCCGCCAGCTCCTCACGGACGGCCCCGCGCGCCACTTCCTCGAGGACGCGGGCGAGCGGCTCGCCCTGCGGATGAGCCCCGAGATCGCCCACGTGCTGCAGGACGGCGGCACGCCCATCCACGGCATCGCCCACGCGCTCGCCGGCGACGAGTGGGAGCGGCTCGCCCGCGAGCACTTCCTCACCTAGCGACGGAGACGGCCATGACGACCACGAAGCTCATGAGGATCGGCGCGGTGCTCGGGGCGCTCATCGCGGGCGGCGCGCTCGCCGAAGGCCTGCCGCGGCTGCCGCAGCCGCTGCAGCTGCCGCAGGGCGCGGACAGCCCGGGGGTGGTGACCTTCCGCCACGACAGCCACCTCGACGCGAAGAGGCCGGCTTGCGTGGAGTGCCACGCCGGGAGGTTCAGCATCCTCGGCCGGTCGGGGGAGCGCCCGGGCGCGAAGGTGACGCACGCGGCGATGGAGAAGGGAGAAGCCTGCGGCGCGTGCCACGGGAAGCAGGCGGTCTGCCGGCTTTCGGGTCCGCCGACTCCACCACCTGACACGCGCAGTGTGTCGAGGGGGCCCGTCCGCCCCGGTCGCGCGAGCGGAAGGGGCGGGCGGGGGTGGTCGCGGCGCGGTGCGCCGCGAGGAAGCGAGGAGGGGTCATGTCCGCGGTGCTCGAGGTCTTGCAGGCGGTCGGCGTGTTCCTCGGCGGGATGGTGGCGCGGTTCGGGGTCTTCCTCGCCATGATCGCGCTCTTCGCGGTCCCTGCCGTGGTGCTGGCGCTCGCGATGCGCGCCATCGAGAGGCGGCGCGAGCGGCGGCTCGGGCTGCGCAGCGTGTCTGGCGTGCTGTTCCGCCCGGGCCTCGTCTACGCGCCCGGCCACACCTGGCTCCAGCCGCGCATCGGCGGGGCCCTCGAGCTCGGCATCGACGGCCTCGCGCAGCGCCTGCTCCCGGCGGTGTCCTCGGTGGACGTGCCGCGCGCAGGGACGCAGGTCGCGCGCGGCGAGACCATCGCGACGCTCTCGGGCGGAGGCCGCGAGGTGCGCGTCCGCGCGCCGATGCCGGGCGTCGTCGCGGGCGTGAACGCGGCGGTGGTGCGCGACCCCGCGCTCGTCAAGCGAGACGGCTACGGGCGCGGGTGGCTCGTCCGGATCTCCCCCGCGGATGGATCGTGGGCCTCGCTGCCGCGCGGCGAGGCTGCGGAGAGCTGGATGCGACGCGAGGCCGTGCGCTGGAACCGCTTCCTCGAGGACCAGCTCGGGTTCGCCGCGGCGGACGGAGGCGAGCTCGTCGCTCCTGCGCCGTGGCTCATCGGCGAGTCCGGCTGGCGCGCGCTCGCGACGGCCTTCCTCAGTGTGTGAGCTCCGCGATGGTGCGGCAATCAACCGCGGCCCGCATCTCTTTCGCGGACTCCCCGGGTAGGGTTCACGATCCGGAAATGGCGCGACACGGTGCCGCACGTCTCTTCGGTCAGGGCGTGCGGCTTCTTGTCATGCCGCTCGTCGCGCTCGGGGCGCTCGCCGCGGGGGCACTTTACGTGATTCTCCTGCCGGTATGCGGGATTGCCTCTACCGCGCAGGCGCTTGCCGCCGCCGGCTGGCGTCACCTCCGTGCGACGCCCCCGTTCAGGCCGCGCTCTCGGGTGATGCAGCGTTGATTGCAGTCAAGCCTCCCCCGTCGCCTTATCGCGTTTTGCGAGAATTGCGCAAAAAGCGGGGGAGGCGTGCGATCCCGGCGAGTTTTGCGTGAGAGACGTCGCGGCAAGCGTTTGGCGAATGTCGCTGGGTTTACGCGTGTTTAAGCGCTGAAACCCGTTGGACATCCCCCCGGATTCCCTGGTAGGAATCGCTCGTCCGTTTCGTGCAACGGATTGTGACGACTCCCTCCAGGGTGGGGCCAATGAAGAGATTTCTGCTGCCGCTCCTCGTCGCTTTCGCCGCATCCCCGGCCTGGGCCGGAATCCCGGCGGAGTCCGAGGACTGTCTGGGCTGCCACAGCGACCCGGACCAGACGTACGACCTGCCGAGTGGCGAGAAGCTGTCGCTCTACGTGAACCAGGAAGCGTTCGCCAAGTCGGTGCACGGCGAGATGCTCCGGTGCACGGAATGTCACACCGACAAGACGAGCGACCACGCGACCGGCGAGCTCAAGTTCAAGACGCGCCGCGAGGTCACTCGCGCGTATTACGAGCAGTGCAAGGGCTGCCACTTCGCCAACTACACGAAGACGCTCGACGGCGTGCACTTCGCGGTGATGGCGAAGGGCAACGACAAGGCCGCCCTGTGCGTCGACTGCCACGGCGCCCATGACATCTCCCGCCCCGGGCAGCCTCGAGCGCGCATCTCGCAGATGTGCTCGGGCTGCCACGGCAAGGAGGCCGCCGTCTACGCGCGGAGCGTCCACGGCCGCCTGGCCGGCTCGAGCTCCGACGTGCCAGTCTGCACCGACTGTCACCGCGCGCACGACACGACTGACCCGCGCGACGGCGCGCTCGCGGCGCGGACCCCGGAGATCTGCGGCCGCTGCCACACCGACGAGAAGCTCATGAAGCGGTACGGCCTCTCGACGAAGGTCGTCGACACCTACCTCGCCGACTTCCACGGCATGGCCGCGAGCCTGCAGCAGGGCAAGAAGAAGGGCCCGGGCGTGCGCCTCGCCGCCGTCTGCACCGACTGCCACGGCGTGCACGACATCGAGAAGTCCGACAGCCCGAACTCCTCCGTGATGGCGGCGAACCTCCAGAAGACCTGCGCGAAGTGCCACGAGGGGGCGAGCGAGAGCTTCCCGAAGGCGTGGCTCTCGCACTACGAGCCGACGCCCGAGAAGGCGCCGATCGTCTGGGCGGTGCAGCTCTTCTACAAGCTGATGATCCCGTTCATGGTGGGCGGGCTCGTGCTCCAGATCGCGCTGCACCTCTGGCGCGTCGTGGTGAATCGATGAGCAACTACATCGTCCGTTTCAGCCTCAAGCAGCGGATCGAGCACTTCGTCACGATGACGACCTTCGCGGCGCTGTGCCTCACCGGCCTGCCGCAGAAGTTCTACACGACGGGGTGGGCGCACACGTTCGTCGACCTGTTCGGCGGCATCGACAACACGCGCTGGATCCACCGCTTCTTCGGGGTCGTGCTGGCCCTCTCCACGATCGTGCACTTCGCGAGCGGCATCGCCGCGATCCTGTCGCGCAAGATCGGCTTCTCGATGGTCCCGACCAAGCGGGACTTCGAGGACGCGATCCAGCAGCTGCGCTACTACCTGGGGATGACGGATCAGCACCCTCAGTACGATCGCTTCACGTACAAGGAGAAGTTCGAGTACTGGGGCCTCGTCGCCGGAAACGTGATCATGGTCGTCACCGGGTTCATGCTCTTCTTCCCGGTGAAGGCCGCGACGCTCATCCCTGGCCAGATCATCCCGGCCGCGAAGGTGGCCCACTCGAACGAGGGCCTCATGGCCTTCTTCGTCATCACCGTCTGGCACATCTTCAACGCGCACCTCAACCCGGACGTCTTCCCGTTCGACGCGTCGATCTTCACCGGCAAGGTGAGCCGGGAGCGCTACGTGCACGAGCACCCGCTCGAGCTCGCGCGCCTCGAGGGCGGGCTGCCGCCGGACGCACACGGGCACGCCGGGCACGGGGATGCGCCGCCGGGGCACGGTGGAAAGCGCGTCGTGGGCTGACATCCTGGCGCAAGCCATCTTCCACACCCTCGTCGCCTCGCTGTTCGTCGAGGCGCTGGTGCGGAGCTGGGGCGTGCGCGAACCTCGCCAGCGGATGGCCCTACGCCTCACGGCGCTGGGCTATCCGCTGGTCCTGTTTCCGGCGCTCGTCGCGCTCTTCCCCTCCCGCGGGGAGGAGGGGTTCCGGGAGGATCTCGCGCTCTTCGACGCGCGGAGCTGGGAGACGGTTCGGCTCCTCGGCGTCGGCCTGTTCTGGTGGTGGCTCGCCGCCTTCGCGGCCGCGGGGGCGGGGCTGTTCCTCATGGACCTCTGGCCGGTCCTGCGCGGCCGCGGCCGCCGCGCGCCGGCGGGCGAGCTGCCCGATCCCGCCAGCGCGGCCGTCCTCGCCGCCGAGCTCCCGCGCGCCGCGGCGGCGCTCGGCGTCAGGGAGCCGCCGCTCGTCTTCCTCGGCCGCGACCTGCCGGTGCTCTTCTGCACCGGCGTTCGGCGTCCGGCCCTCGTCGTCTCGGGCGGAACGCTCTCCCGGCTCGATCGCGACGAGCTCGCAGCCGCGCTCGCGCACGAGCTCGCTCACGTGGCGGGTCGCGACCCGCTCAAGAGCTGGATCCTCATGGGGCTCCGCGCGGTGATGTTCTGGAATCCGGCGTTCCAGGTGGTCTCTCGTGCGCTGGCGCGCGACGCGGAGTGGCTCGCGGACGAGCGCGGCGCCGCCGCGTGCGGCGACCGGCTGGCGCTCGCGAGCGGGCTCCTCAAGCTGCACCGCGCGACGGCCGGCGCGAGCGGGGTGCCGCGCTCGCTGCCCTTCGCCGCGGCGCTCGCCGAGCCGCTCGCGCGGGTCCGCTCGCACGACATCGAGGTCCGGTGCCGGAGGCTGCTCGACGGTGCGCCCGCCCGGCTCCCGTACGCTGGCGTCCGCGTGGCGCTCGCGGGCGGCGCCCTCGCGGCCCTGCTGTTCTTCGTGATATGACCGAGCGTACGGCCATGGGCGCGGTGCGGGCGAGCGGCGCGGGCGCGGAGATCGCCCGGATGCTGGTGACGCTCGCGTACGTGCTGGCGGGGACCGCGGTGGCGATCGCCGGCCTCGGCGCGCTGCCGCGCCTGCTCGCAGGCGACACCGGGCCGCACCGGGCCGCGTCGATCCAGGAGGCGGAGCGCCGCCTCGGCGCGCGCATCCTCCTCCCCGGCTACTACCCCGAGCGCCTGGCCTGGCCGCCCACGGCGATCCACGTGGCGGGCGGGCGCCACGGCTCGGTGCGTCTCGCCTTCGCCGCGCGCGACGGGGGGACGGGCCTCGAGCTCGTCGCCGCCACGGACGCCGGCGTGGACATCGCGCCCGCGCTCCTCTCGGATCGCACGGTGCTCGGCGCCCGCCCCACCGCCGTGGGCGGGCACCCCGCGACGCTCGCGTCGGTGCTCGTCGAGGGCGTGCCGTGGCAGGAGCTGTCGTGGTCGGTGAACGGCCGCGCGGTGGTGCTCCGGACGCAGGGAGATCTCGACGAGCTCGTGCGGATCGCGCGGAGCCTGCACGGGGTGAGCGGGCGATGAGCACGACGAGCCACGCGGTCGGCGGGATCTCGCTGCGGACGCGGGTGTACCTGCTCATGGCGATCGGGATCTTCTTCCCGATCGTGCTCCTGGCCGCCGCCGGCCTCTACTGGATGCGAGGCTTCGACGAGCGGATCCTGTCGGGCCGCAACGCCGCGGCGACCGCGGTGGCCGCCCACTTCGACGAGGGGCTCACGGCCGACCTCGAGTCGCTGCAGCGGCTCGCCTCGGCGCTCTCGGCGGGGTTCGGCGACGCGGACCTCTCCGACGAGCGGCGCCTCGTCCGCACCGGCCACGAATCCTTCCGCCACCGCGACACGATCTTCCTGCTCGACCGCGAGCAGAACGTGATCGCGGAGGAGCCGATCGGTGCGGTCACCGAGGTCCCGCTGGCCGCCCAGGCCCTGGTGGAGGAGGTGCTCGCGAGCGGCCGCCCGCGGCTGTCCGGGCTCGTCCTCGAGCCCCGCGGGCAGGTGATCCACGAGCTCGTCCCGGTGCGCAGCTGGAAGGGCGAGGTCGTCGGCGTCATGGGCGGGACGTTCCGCCCCGACCGGCGCGACTTCGGCCGCATGCTCGAGCACCTCCGCCGGGGCCGGACCGGCTTCGCGGATCTCCTCGACGCGGATGGCCAGGTGATCGCCTCGAGCGAGCGCGGGCGGGCGGGGCGGGCGGCCGGGTGTACGGGCGGGGTCCGAAAGCTCCTCGAGGCGCGCCGGACCACGTCCGTGAGCTGCCGGGAGTGCCACGAGGACGGGAGCACGCCCGCCACCAACGACGAGCTCATGACCTTCGCGCCGCTCGGGAGCGCGCCGTGGGCCGTCGTCGTGCGGCAGCCCATGGCCGAGGCGCTGCCGACCCAGGGCGCGGTGCCGTGGTACATCGTGGGCTTCGGGCTCTTCCTCCAGCTCGCGCTCGTGGGCACGTTCGCGTGGGGGGCCGCGCAGAGCGTCACGCGCCCGGTGGGCGTGCTCACCTTCGAGGCGGAGCGGATCGCCCGGGGCGAGCTCGGCTGGCCCATCCCGGATCTCGGCTCGGACGAGGTCGGCCGGCTCGGCCAGGCGCTGGAGCGGATGCGCGGGGCGCTGCGCGCGACGCTCGCGCAGGTGGCCGAGGTGAACGCGCAGCTCGAGCAGCGCGTGGAGGAGCGCACCCGCGCGCTGAACGACGCGCTCGGGCAGGTCCGCGAGCGCGACGCGGATCGTGGCCAGCTCCTGAGCAAGGTGATCACCGCGCAGGAGGACGAGCGGAAGCGGATCGCCCGGGAGCTGCACGACGAGACGACCCAGAGCCTCGCGGTGCTGGCCATGGGGCTCGAGGCCGCGCAGGACGCCATCCGCGCGGGAAAGACGCCCCGGCTCGACGAGGTGAAGGCGGTCGCGGTGCGCACGCTCGAGGACGTGCACCGGCTCATCCTCGACCTGCGGCCCTCCGTGCTCGACGACCTGGGCCTCTTCTCCGCCATCCGCTGGTACGCGGAGCGGAGCCTCGAGACGCGCGGGATCTCGGTCCGCTGCGAGTTCGGCGAGCTCGACCGCCGCCTGCCGCCCGAGCTGGAGACGGCGCTCTTCCGCATGTGCCAGGAGACGATGAGCAACGTCGCGCGCCACGCCCAGGCGACCGCGGTGCTCGTCCAGGTGGGCGTCGAGGGCGACCAGCTCCAGATCGAGATCGAGGACGACGGGCGCGGCTTCGACGTCGAGGCGGCGGCGCGGCGCGAGGGGCGCCGCCCGTGGGGGCTCCTCGGAATTCGTGAGCGAGCGGAGATCCTCGGGGGCTCGGCCCGGATAGACTCCGCGCCGGGGAAGGGGACGCGGGTGCAGGTGCGCGTCCCGCTGCCACCGGCCGAGCCGCCGCGGCCCGCGGGAGCGAAGGAAGGGCGGGGAGGAGTCGTCGCATGAGCAAGATCCGCGTCGTCATCGTGGACGACCACGCCATCCTGCGCGAGGGCATCCGCGCGCTCCTGCAGCTCCACCCGGACATCGAGGTGGTGGGCGAGGGCGCGAACGGGACGGAGGCCATCGCCGCGGTGGAGCGGCTCGATCCCGACGTCATCCTCATGGACATCGCCATGCCCGGGCTGGGCGGCATCGAGGCCGCGCTCGAGATCCACAAGCTCGGCCGGCGCACGCGGATCCTCATCCTGTCGCAGTACGAGGATCGCGAGTACGTCCGCAGGCTCCTCAAGGCCGGCGTCGCGGGCTACGTCCTCAAGAAGTCGGCCGGCTCCGAGCTCGCGAACGCGATCCGCGCCGTGAACCGCGGCGGCCTCGTGCTCGATCCCGAGGTGGCGCGCACCGCCATGGCGGACGCCGGGCAGGCGACGACCGGCGGCGCCGCCGATCCCTACGAGGCGCTCACCGACCGCGAGAAGCAGGTCCTGAAGCTCGTCGCCGAGGGACGCAGCAACAAGGAGGTCGCCGACGTGCTCGGCATCAGCGTGAAGACCGCCATGAGCCACCGCGAGCACGTCATGGAGAAGCTCTCCGTGCACAACCGGACCGAGCTCGTGCGCTTCGCGCTGAAGCGGGGCGTGATCCGGGTGGACGAGTGACCGGCGGCCGGGTGACCTCCGGGCGCCTGGCGCTTCGCCCCGGAGCCTGACGGTCCAGGGCATCCGGAGCCGCGAGCGCCGCGCGCTCGGGTCACCTCAGGGAGAGGCGCGTCCGGAGTCACGCGCGCCGCCGTCGGCGCGCAGGGCCATCAGCCGCTCGCGTGGCGCTTGCCAGGAGGGTGCGAGCCGCGCCGCCGCCTCGTACTCCCGGGCGGCGTCCGGCGGCGACTCGTCCTCGTACAGGAGGCCGAGGAAGTAGTGGGCGTCGGCGCTCTTCGGCTCCAGCTCGGCTGCCCTCCGCAGGACGGGCTCCGCGACGCCGCGCCTCCCCATCGCCAGCAGCACCTTCCCTGCGCCCACGTAGAAGGAGGCGGTCCCTGGCTCGAGCGCGCTCGCGGCCTCGAACTGCTCGAGGGCGACGGGCAGCAGCTCCGGCGCGCGCTCCGAGACCGCGACCGTCATCAGAAGATTACCCAGTCGGTGAAACGCCCAGGCAGGACCGGTGGTCTCGAGGCGCCACGGGCCGACCTCGTGCACGATGCGCCGGCCGAGCGCGTGATCGGCGAGGTAGCGCGCGGTGGAGCGATAGCCCTCGATCCGCTCGTCTCGCGCCCGCACCCCGTCGAGGAGCCGGGCCGCTTCATCCGGGTTGCCGAGCGCGATGAGCAGGCGCGCGCGCTCGACGAGGATGCCGGGCTCCGCGACGGCCTGCATCTGCTGGAGGTGGTCCCGGGCGGCTTCGGGATCGCCGCGCAGCCAGGCCGCGCGTGCAGCGCGCAGCCGTCCCTCCGGGCCGTCGAGCCGCGCCGCCGCCGACGCTCCTGCCACGGGCGGAAGGGCCGCGCGCTGGAACGAGCGGAGCGACCGATCGTTGTCCTCGTCGGTCGAGGCGTACATCGCGCGCGGCGCGGCGAACTCGAGCAGCGGGAGGTCGTCCGTGTTCAGGGACGCGCCCTCCGCGAAGCGGCGCGTGTCGTCCTCGGAGAGCACGAACTGCTGCAACACGTCCTCGGGATCGCCCCAGTACCGCGCCAGATCGGCGCGCGCGCCCGGGGATTGTGCGATCCGGCGCGCCGCCGCGTCCAGGTCGACCCGGAGCGGCTTCTTCCCGCCCACGAGCAGGTAGTCGCCTGCGCCGCCGCGCCACACGGTGACGTCCGGGAACACCTCCCGGAACGTCCGGACCACCATGCGGATCTCGCTCGGGAAGATCGCGTACGACTGGAGCCACTGCACCATGACGCCGTCTTCCGAGAGGTGCTCCCGTGCGACGCGGTAGAACTCGCGGGTGAAGAGGTTCGCGACCCCGGCGATCCACGGGTTCGAGGGCTCCGAGACGATGAGGTCGTAGGGCTGCGCCGCGGCGGCGAGGATGTGTCGCCCGTCTCCGGCGATCACCCGGAGCCGCGCATCGCCGAGCACGTCGTGGTTCTCGCGCGCGAACAGCCTCGCGGCGTCGACGACCGCCGGCTCGAGCTCCGCGACGTCGATGGCGCGGAGCGGGTACTGCGCGAGCGCGCCGGCCGTGATGCCGCTGCCGAGCCCGATCACGAGCGCGCGGCTCGCGTCGGGCGCGAGCAGCGCGGGGAGGTGACCCAGCAGGAGCTGGGTCCTCATGTCGAGTCCGTTCGTGCTCGCGTCGGTCTTGCCGTCCACCGAGAGGAACAGGTGCTCGCCGGTGCGCGTGACCGAGACGGTCGTGGTCAACCCCTCGGCGTAGAACAGGAGCTCCTTGGAGGCGGACTTCTCGCGAGGCGACTGCGCCCCTGCGTCCTTGCCCAGGTGGCGGGCGGCGTAGATCGACACGCCGCTCGTCATGAGGAGCCGGTCCCAGCGCGGCACGGCGAACACCGCGATCGCGAACGCCGAGGCGGTCGCGAGCGCGGCCAGCGATCTCCTCGGCCGCGCGTCCAGGGCGAGCAGGACCCCGAGGCCCGCCGCCAGGTTCGCGGCCGCGGCGGCCACCACCGTGCCGTGGATCCCGATCTGCGGCACGAGCACGAACCCGGCGCCGACCGAGCCGACGATGGTCCCGATGGTGTTCGCACCGTAGACGCGCCCGACGTCGTCTCCCACGCTCGAGATCCCGCGCGTCAGGCCCGCGAGCACGAGCGGGAACGTCGCGCCGATCGCGGCGGAGGGCACGATCATGACGAGGAAGCTCGCGCCGAACTGCGCGAGCAGGGCGCTCTCGTGTGAGAGCCCCAGCCGCCCGAGGATCTGGAGGACGATCTGCGGCAGCATCCCGAGCACCGGGAGCGTCGCGACGGCCAGCGCGGCGATCGCGCACTCGAGGACGCCGAACGCGGTGAGCCGGAGGCGCCACCGGCGGAGCGCCTGCGAGGCGGCGAACGCCCCGGCGGCGAGCCCGACCAGGAACGTGGCGAGCATGGCCGTGAAGGCGTAAGTGGAGCTCCCTACGGCGAGGCAGAGGGCCCGCGTCCAGGCGACCTCGTAGGCCATGGACGCCGCGCCGGAGATCCCGATGGCGGCGAGCGCGACCCGCGCGGCCCTGCGGGGGAAAGAGGGCTCGTCTCCGGCGGCCGGTGGCGCCTCGGCCTGCGAGGGCGCCTCGGGCGGCGCCTCCGCAGGAGCGCGACCGCGGCCGGTGCGCTCGAGCAGCAGGGCCGCGATCCCGACGCCCAGGTTGAGCGCCACGCCGATCCAGACCGTCGCGCGCAGGCCGAAGGTGGGGAGCAGGGCGAACCCGGTGGCGACCACCCCGAGCACGGCGCCCATCGTGTTCACGGCGTAGAGGAGGCCGACGCGAGATCCCGTCGTGCCGGACCGCTCGACCACCGCCCGGCTCAGGAAGGGCAGCGTGGCGCCCATGACGGCGGTGGCGGGCACGAGCAGCAGGGCGGAGAGCGAGAACTGGAGCAGCGTCGCGCCGACCGCGCCGGGCTCCAGGACCCGGTGCGCGGCGATGTAGGCGGCGTCCGCCCCGGCGAACAGGAGCGGCGTGGTGAGGCAGTAGAGGCCGATGACGATCTCGGCGAGCCCGTAGACGAGCAGCGGCCGCCGCGAGCCGTCCGCGCGCTTCCCGAGGAGCAGGCTGCCGAGGGCGAGGCCGCCCATGTAGGCGGCGAGCACGGTCGTCACCGCGAAGACCGTGTGGCCGAACGTGAGGGAGAGGAGCCGGAACCAGACAACCTCGTACAGCAGCGCGGCGGCGCCGGAGGCGAAGAAGCACGCCGCCGCGACGCCCGTGGAGAGTCGTGTCTTCATTCCTGTCCCTCTGTCCGAAACGAAACGCCTAGGAACGCCTCCGCGCCCGTCTTTGTCAACCGTCGGGAAGCGCGCGCCGTTCCGCGCTCGGCACTGGAGGTGCGCGGCCGCGCCGGCGTCTCGCCGCGGAGGTCCGTGCGGCGCTCCTCGGAAGCGGGCGAGCGTGCGTGCCCGCCGCGGTGCGCGGTATCATGCGCTCCCTTCGAGCCAACGGGAGCGGCATGATCTCCGGGAAGCGCGTGTGCGTCGTGATGCCGGCCTACAACGCCGCGAAGACGTTGCGGCGCACGGTCGACGAGCTCGATCGCACGGTGGTGGACGACGTCATCCTCGTCGACGACGCGAGCCCGGACGAGACCGTGGCCGTCGCTCGCGAGCTCGGGCTCCACCACGTGGTGCACGCGCAGAACCGCGGGTACGGCGGCAACCAGAAGACGTGCTACGCGGAGGCGCTGGCGCGCGGCGCCGAGATCGTGGTGATGCTCCACCCCGACTACCAGTATTCGCCCGCGCTGGTCCCGGCGATGGCGGCGATGGTGGCCAGCGGGCACTTCGACTGCGTCCTCGGCTCCCGCATCCTGGGCGTCGGTGCGCTGCGCGGCGGCATGCCCCTGTGGAAGTACGTGGCGAACCGCTTCCTGACGTTCTTCGAGAACGTGCTGCTCGGCTACAAGCTCGCCGAGTACCACACCGGCTATCGCGCGTTCTCGCGCGAGCTCCTCGAGGCGCTGCCGCTGGAGGAGAACTCCGACGACTTCGTGTTCGACAACCAGTTCCTGGCGCAGGCGCTCTGGTTCGGGTTCGACATCGGCGAGATCTCGTGCCCGGCGCGCTACTTCGAGGAAGCCTCCTCCATCAACTTCCGGAGGAGCGTGAAGTACGGCTTCGGCGTGCTCGGCACGGCCATCGAGTTCCGCCTCGCGAAGATGGGGCTGCGCCGGTCCGCGCGGCTATCGGACACGGGTCGCAAGCTCGCCGTGGTGCCGGCCCCTGCGGCGTCCCGCGGCGGCGCCGCGTGAGGGCTTCCGTCGCCATTTCGGACGGAGCGCCCGAGGCCGAGCACGAACCCGCGAGGACGGCCCCCGGCTCCGTCCTCGTCGCGGTCGCGGCGCTCTCCCTCGGCTTCGCCCTCGGCGTGTCGGACGGGAACTTCGATCCCTTCGCGCTGCTCCTCGTGACGGGGAGCGCGATCGCGAGCGTCGCTGCCCTGGTCATGGAGCGCCGCCGCGACCGAGCGACCGGAGCCGGAGCTCCGGGGCGGGACTGGCGCGCTCGCGTCCTCTGCGGCGGCGTCCTGGCGAGCATCGCGTTCGACGCGCTGCGCCAGCCCGGGATCTTCGTCCCTCCCGACACGCTCGGCTTCTTCCGGCCGGTGCTCGCGGTCGCGGGGGTGGCGGCGCTCACCTATCTGTGGACGGGGGCACCGGCGCTCGTGGCGCGGTTGCGGTTCCCGCTGCTCGCCGCCGCCGCGGCCGTGCTCGCCGGCTTCGTGATCCGCACCACGCCCGGTCCGCCGATCGACGTCTGGTTCTTCCAGCAGATGGGCTCGTTCGCGATGTTGCGGGGAGTGGACCCGTACGCCGTCGCATATCCGAACATCTATGGACCGTTCACCCCCTTCTATTCGCCGGAGGTGTTGAGCCCGGACCAGGCGTACGTGCTCGGGAATCCCTATCCCCCGCTGACGCTGCTCGTGGCGGTTCCCACGACGCTGCTCCACGCCGACGTGCGGTGGACGCACCTCGCGCTCGTGCTGTTCTCGGCCTGGGCCATTCGCCGGCTCGGCAGGGGCTCGCGTGTCGCCGAGCTGGCGGCGGTGTTCGTCCTCCTGCAGCCGAGGACCTTCTTCGTCCTCGAGCAGTCGTGGACCGAGCCCATCGTGCTGGCCTCGGCGCTGCTGGCGCTCGTCGTCGTCGACGCCACGTACCGACGCGACGGCGCCTCGGGAGAGGGCCCGCTCGGCCCCATCGTCACGGGGATCGCGGGGGCGCTGGCGCTGAGCAGCAAGCAGTATGCGCCCATCCTGCTCGCGCCGGTCCTCCTCGCCTTGCCTCCGGCGCATCGGTGGAAGAGCGCCGCCATCGCGGTCGCCGGCGCGGCCCTCGTCATCCTGCCGTTCGCCTTGTGGGACGCGCCGGCGCTCTACCGGGGGGTCGTCGCGTTCCAGCTCCAGCAGCCTTTCCGCGCGGACTCGCTCTCGTGGCCCGCGGCCGTGGTGAGGATGGGAGGTCCGGTCCTCTCGCCATGGATCGCGCTCCCGGCCGCGGTCGCGGTGCTGGCGCTCGGCGTGGCGAGACGCGTGTCGCTGGAGCGGGCGGTGCTCACCGGCGCCGCGGCGTGGCTGGCGTTCTTGCTCTTCAGCAAGCAGGCGTTCTGCAACTACTACTGGCTGGTCGCCGGCCTCCTCTGCGCCGCCGTCGCGCTGCGCGCGGGGAGTGACTCCGGCTCGACGCGAATGCCCTGATTCCGCCCTCGTGCCGGAGCCAGTCGGCGCGAGCTCCGTGGCGAAGGGACCTCGACCTGACGCTGGGTCGGAATGGGACGGGAAGCGCCACCTTCACCGTCACGTCTGGTGAGGTGGCGCCGTTCGAGCGCGCCGTGGACCCGACGAACACGTCCTGCGTGAACGCGGCGCCGCGCGCCTCCGGACTAGCGAGCCTATCGCGGCCCGAGCGGCACGCCCGCCGCGATCGTCGCGAAGAAGGTCGCACCCCCGACCTCCTGGCCGAGCGCGTGGCTGCGCGCCAGGTCGGCCACGCCGGTGAGCGAGAAGTCGATCGTCTCGATGAACCGGTGCCGCACGGACCAGAGCACGCCGATGCGCGCCCCCGCGGCAGGCAGCAGCGTCGCCGTCGAGCTCTCCACGACGTCGATCCCGCCGAGCCCGAGGGCGACCACCTCGACGCCTTCCTGAACGGGAAAGCCCTTCCCGATCCCGAGGAGCCCGAGGCTCCTCGCCTGGCCGCCGCCGACCCGGTCGAAGCTGTGCGACAGGACCATGCGCTCCTGGCGCGAGAGGAGGCGCACCGCGGGTCCGAACCCCGACCCGCCGGCGAAGCCGACCTCGAGCACGCGCCGGAGAGGCACGTCGACGGGGCTCGTCGTTTCGGCGCTCGCGACCTCCGCGATCCGCGCGGGCGGCGCCGTACGCGTCGGTCCCGGCGACGTCGCGGCGACGCGGATCGTCGCCGGCGAGGTCGCCGGACCGCGCGAGGCCGCCGTCGTCGAGCTCGACGGTGCAGCGCTCGCGGCCATCCCTGCCGCGGCGCCGGCCGGCGTCCCGGAGCTGGCGCGTGCGCCCACGACCGCCGGCGTGTCCACTGCGGGTTGCGCCACGAGGGGCTTCTCCGCGGCGGGGGGTAGGGCGTGGCAGCCCCGGCACGTGAGCGGCCCCGCCTGCTGCTCCTTGTGGCAGCCCCGGCAGCGCTCATGGGCGAGCTTCGGGGTGAACTCGATCTTCTGGATCGGTCCCTCGCCGTGGCAGCTCACGCAGTGCGCCCTGCGCGCGAGGTGCGCGGGGTGGTCCACGGTGACCGTCCCGAAGGTGCGCGTCTTCAGCGCGACCTGCTGCGGCGCCGGCGGGAGCGCCTGCTCCGCGAGCTCGGGCACGAGCCGGGGTCCGGCGCCGAGCATCGCGACCCGCTGGGCGTCCGTGGGCGCGTCGAGCGCCGCGGCGGCGCCGACCGATAGGAGCGCCGCGAGCGCGATGACGAGCAGCCCCCTGGGCATGGCGCGGCAAGGTACACGAACGTGCGGACCGAGACGAGAGAGCGGCCGCCGCGCCGGATCGTACTCAAACGCAGCGCCTCGCGAACGTCCGGCGATCGCGGGACGGGGCCGCGGCGCGCAGGGAGAGAGGCGAGCTCACGTGCGCGGCTGGCGAGCCCACAGCCGCCACCCGGCGGCGCGACGGGTCCGTCGAGGCGCCTGACGCCGCGTGCCGCCCCGGAGGACGGCACGCGACGCTCGCCTCAATGACAGTTGAAGCAGGACGCGTCCCACGCCGGATTCACGTCCACGGCGCCGTTCAGGTGCAAGGCCGGGTTCGTGATGGCCGTGCCGGTCGCGTTGGCGTCCGAGTGACACAGGTCGCAGTTGCTGCCGCCCCCGTGGGCACCCAGGTGCCACGAGCCCGTCTGCGGTGGGTTGCCGTGGCACGACCCGCACGTCGCCGGCCCGTCGCTCCAGCGCGGTGCCGCTCGCTTCCCGGCGTAGGCCACGCTGTAGTAGCCGTCGAAGAAGAAGTACGTGAAGGTGCCGGCGTAGTTGCCGTGACAGTAGGTCGCCGCGCAGGTGCCGGCCGTGCGGTCCCAGCTCGGCGCGGCGCCGCCGGTCCGCGCCACCGCGCCCCAGGTCACCGTCACCGTCGACCCGTCCATGTGACCTGCGTCCAGCGCGTCGACGGGCTTCGCGTGACACTCCGTGCACGCGTAGGCGACCGCCATGGGGTTCGCGCTCACGTGCGCCGTGTGAGCCCCCACGCGAAGCGCGTCGGTCTCGTGCCCCCAGGTGCCGGAGGGCGGCGCGCCGGTCGTATCCGCGACGCCGCCGTGGCACATGAGGCAGTTCGTGCGCCAGCCCGCGCCGTGGCAGGTCGCGCAGGACGTCGTGGCGGAGCCGCCCACGCCGTCGAGGTTCGCGCCGTGGCAGCCCTGGCACCCGGCGATCCCCGCGTTCGCCGAGTACGCGTGGAAGCCCGCGCTCGCGGTGTCCATCCATCCCGCGGGGTGGCCGCCCGACGCCTGCACGAGACCGTCGAGGTGCTTGCCGCCGGCCGAAGGCGCGATGACGACGCCGCCCGCGTCCATGGTGTCCGGATGGCAGGAGGCGCAGCGCGTGAGGTCGGCGCCGACCGTCGGGTGAGGTGACGGCGGCGGCAGCCCGTGGCAGGTGCCGCAGGCGGCCTCACCGAGGCCCACGCGGGTCCACACGGGCGCGGTCTTCGTGCCGCCCCCCATCGTCCCTCCGTGACAGTAGACCCCGGAGCAGGTCGCGGTCGCGCGATCCCAGGACGGCGCCGCGTTCCGCGCCGTGGCGACGCCGCTGAACGTCAGCTCCGCGGTCCCGCCGTCCACGTGGCCGCCCGCGAGCGCGTCGGAAGGCTTCACGTGGCAGACGCCGCAGTCGTATGCGGGCGCGATGGCGCTCCCGGCGCCGTGGATGGTGTGGGCGCCCACCCGGACGGTGTCGGCCGCGTTGGCCCAGGTGGCCTTCGGCGGCGCGCCCGTCGCGGTCTCCGTGCCGCCGTGGCACATGACGCAGTTCACCTTCCAGCTCGCGACGCCGGCGGGCAGCCCGACGTCGTGGCACGTCGCGCACGCCGAGCGCGCGGCGCCGCCGGACAGGTCGGCGCCG
The DNA here is from genome assembly GCF_022690805.1 of Anaeromyxobacter sp. SG66. Classification (NCBI taxonomy): domain Bacteria; kingdom Pseudomonadati; phylum Myxococcota; class Myxococcia; order Myxococcales; family Anaeromyxobacteraceae; genus Anaeromyxobacter; species Anaeromyxobacter sp. SG66. The sequence continues at coordinate 7,632 of NZ_JALCZC010000026.1, read as the reverse complement.
TGGCAGTCCTGGCACGCACCGAGCCCGGCGTTCGCCTGGAGCGCGTGGAAGCCGGGGCTCGCCTGATCGATCCACGCCGCGTCGTGCGCGACGAGCGCGACGGTGCCGCCGAGGTGGTTGCCGAGCGTGTGGCAGCGCTCGCAGTCGGTACGGGTGGCGTTTGCCGCCACCGAGGGGTGGCCGGAGGGGAGCGACGTCGTCGCGTGGCATTCCACGCAGGCGAGGGGGCCGGGCGCGTCCCAGGCCACGGACTTCGCCGGCCCGCCCTTCGGGAAGTGGCAGGCGACGGTGCAGGTCGTGGCGGTCGTCGCCGTGTGCAGCGCAATCGTGCCGCCCGCGGTCGTGGTGCCTCCCGGGAACGTGTAAGGCACGTCGAACCCGAAGGTCGCGCCCGTCGGGTGACAGGTCGAGCACGCGAACATGTTGAGGTGCCGCGCGTGGACGCCCGTCTCGGGGCAGTTCGTGCCCGACGAGAGCGCGGACGCGTGGGCCGCGAGCGGGCGCACCGTGGAGCCCGACGCGGGGTCGGGCGCCGCGGGCGAACTGCCCTGACCGCACGCGGCGAGGGCGACGAGCATCGCCACCGCCCAGGCGCGCGCGCGCGTCGAGCTCAACTCACGGCAAGCACGGGTGCGGTCCATGGCGATCCCCTCGCGGCGCTCCGGAAGCCCTCTCTCGACTCGGCTCGTCATCACGTCGCCCCTCACCATGTCTCGCTCCCGTGGCAGCTCAGGCTGGAGCACGAGCGCGTCGAGGCGTTCCAGGTTCCGGTCACGGAGCGGCCGCTGTACGTCCCGCCGAGCTTCACGTTGTCCGCGCCGTTCACGTGGAGCGTCTTGTCCACGAACCCGTTCGAGGAGTTCACCACCGCGTTGTGGCAGTTCGTGCAGGGCACGCTCCTGCTCTGGTGCGTGGAGTGCCGCCCCGTGCTCGGCGGGTTGCCGTGGCACGAGGTGCACCCGACCTGCGTCGTGGCCGTCCAGCCCACCGTCGCACCCGAGCCGGAGTTCACGCCGCCGGAGAAGCGGCCGTGGCAGTAGGTCGAGGCACAGGTCGCGCTCGTCGCGCTCGTCCGCGTGTACGTCGCCGGCGCGCCGCCGGTCTTGGCGAGCGTGCCGAGGACCACCTCGGCGATCCCGTTGCCGTCCACGTGGGCGGTGTCGGTCCGGACGCTCGCGGTGCGCGCCGGGTGGCACTGCACGCAGCCGAGCGGCGCGGAGATGGTCGTCGTCGCGTGCGCCTCGTGGACGCCCACGCTCACGTTCGTCGTGACGGTCCGGCCCTGGATGTCCACCGGCGGGTTCTGGCGGCCCGTGGTCGTGCTGCCGTGGCAGAACGTGCAGTTCGTGTCCCACGTCGCGAAGCCGGCGCTCGTGTGGCAGGTGCCGCACGAGCTGCTCGCGCCGAGGTCGCCGTGGCAGCTCTTGCAGCCCGCGAGGCCGGTGAGGTTCGCCTGGTAGCCGTGCTGGGCCTTGTCAGCCCAGCCGGCCGCGTGCGGCGACGCCACCGCCTCGACGATCCCGTTCACGTGGGTCGCGAGGTTGACGCTCGTCTGCGTGTAGCCCTCGTGGCAGCTCCCGCACGCGGTGTTCGCGCTGTGCGGCGCCGGCGGCGGCGCGCCGTGGCAGGTGCCGCAGGCGGCCTCGGTTCCGTTCACCGTGGTCCAGGACGGCGCGTTGAGCAGGTTCCCGCCCACGAACTGACCGTGGCAGTAGCTCGAGGAGCAGGTGGCGGTGACGGGGTCCCAGGCAGGGACCGCGCCGCCGCTCCTGGCGAGCGCGCCGAACGCGAGCTGCACCGTGGCGTCGGCGTGGTTCATGGCCGTCGGGACCACGTGGCACTCGGAGCAGGCGATCGGGTTCGAGTAGGCGCCTCCAGTGAGGTGCTGCTGGTGCGCGCCCACCGCGAGGGCCGTCGTGAGCGTCTCGCCGTTCGTGCCGACCGGCGGGGCGGCGTTCTGCGCCGACCCGTGGCACGAGGTGCAGGAGAGCGGGACCACGTCCACCGTCCCGTTCACGTGCGTCGCGAGGTTCACGGTCGTCGCGGTGTAGCCCGTGTGGCAGTTGCCGCAGCTCGGGTTCGAGCTGTGCGGCGCCGGCGGCGGCGCCCCGTGGCAGGTGCCGCAGGCGGCCTGAGTGCCGTCCACCTTCGTCCACAGCGGGGCCTTGTTGGTCCCGCCCGCCGCGAGCGTCGAGCCGTGGCAGTAGTTCGTGCAGGTGAGCGCCGTCGGGTCGAACGCCGGCACCGCGCCGCCGGCCGACGCGAGCGGGCCCCAGGCGAGCTGCGCGGCGCCGTCCTTGTGGTTCATGCCCGTCGGCACCACGTGGCACTCGGCGCAGGCGACCGGGTTCGCGATCGTCCCGCCGGCGAGGTGCTGCTGGTGCGCGCCGACCGCGCGCGCCGTCGTCGCCGTCTCGCCCGCCGTGCCCTGCGGCGGCGCGGCGTTCGAGCCGTTGCCGTGGCAGGAGTTGCAGGCCATGGCGCTGATCTCGACCGTGCCGTTCACGTGCTGCGCGAGGTTCACGCTCGTCGCGGTGTAGCCCTCGTGGCAGCCGCCGCAGCTCGTGTTCTGGGTGTGCGGCAGCGGCGGCGGCGCGCCGTGGCAGGTGCCGCAGGCGGCCTCGGCCGCGCCGCCCGTCCAGGTGGGTGCGTGGCTCGTGCCGCCCGCCCCGAGCGTCGCGCCGTGGCAGTAGGTGGAGGCGCAGGAGACCGCGACCGGATCGAACACCGGCGCGGCGCCGTTCAGCGTCGCGCGCCCGCCGAAGGTGATCAGGACGGCGCCGTTCGCGTGATCCATCGCGGTGGGCACCGGGTGGCACTCCGAGCAGGCGGCGGGCCCGGCGAGCGTGCCGGCGGCCGGGCTCACGTGGGCGAGGTGCGCGCCCACGGCGCGGGTGGTCGGCTCGGTCTCACCGCGCGTCCCGAACGGCGGCGCCGACTTCACGTTCGCGTCTGCGCCCGCGGGAGCTTGCCGGGCCTGATCGCCGTGGCAGGTCTGGCAGCCGTAGGTGCCCACGCCGCCGCCGCCCACCTGGACGTAGCCGTCGTTGTGCGTGCCGTCCGGCACCACCTGGTTGCTCGAATTGACCGTGGTCGGGTGGCAGCCGTAGCAGTTCGAGTCCGCGGGGTGCGTGCCGCCCTTGCGCGTGGCCGTCGGGGGGAAGCCGTGGCAGCTCTGGCAGCCCTGGCCGGAGATGTCGAGCGTGCCGTTGTTGTGGGTGTCCGTGAGGACGCCCGACGGCAGCATGCTCGGGTGGCAGCTCTGGCAGGCCGTGTCCTGCGGGTGCGGCGCCGCCGGCGGGAAGCCGTGGCAGTTCGCGCAGTTCGGCGTCACCGGGGAAGGCGTGCCCCAGCGCTGGTAGCCGTGGCAGCCGGTGTTCGAGCAGGTGTGCGTGGTCCGGTCGTAGAACGCGAACGGCACGTCCGCGACGCTGTTCATGTGCGTCGCCGTGTTCGTGGTCGTCGTCGAGTAGCCGGTCCCGTGGCAGCGGCTGCACGCGTACTCGCTGTGCTCGAAGTGCTCGCCGGAGGCCGGCGGCACGCCGTGGCACTGGTTGCAGCTCTGCCGCGCGGCCTGGCCGGTGCGGCCCCAGTACTCGCTCCCGTGGCAGCCGATGTTGCTGCACGTACGGCGGGTGGGATCCCAGCCGGAGAGCGTCACGTCCTGGCGCGCGTTCCGGTGGAGGACCGGGTTCTCGCTCGTCGTCGTGTAGCCCGCGTGACACCGGTCGCAGGCGATGCGCTCGTGCAGGTGCTCGAGGTGCTCACCGGTCATCGGCGGGATGTCGTGGCAGCTGTTGCAGCCGCTCGGGAAGTCCGAGACCCCGTTCACGTGCGTCGCCTTGCGGACGCTCGTCGAGGTGTAGCCCGGGTGGCAGCGGATGCAGTCGGAGTCCTGCGGGTGCGGCGCCGGCGGCGGCGCGCCGTGGCAGGTCGTGCAGGTCACGGGCGCCGGGTTCGTCCAGTTCGGGCTGTGGTCCGTGCCGCCGCGGCCGAGCGTCGAGCCGTGGCAGTAGGTGTTCGAGCAGGTCTGGCCGTCGAAGCTGGGCGTCGCGCCGTCCATCGTGGCGAGGCTGCCGAACGTGACCTGCGCGACCCCGTTCGCGTGATCGAACGTGGTCGGGACGGCGTGGCAGTAGCGGCACTTGTTCGGGATGGAGAGCCCGTTGCCGCGGTTCACGTGCGCCTGGTGCTGGCCGACCGAGCGCGAGGTGGAGAGCGTCTCACCGCGCGAGCCGTAGGGCGGCGCCGCGATGGCGAGCGGGTCCGCCTGCATGACGAGCACGCGCGAGTTGTCGCCGTGGCACGAGGAGCAGGTGAGGTTCTCGGCCTCCACGACGCCGTTGATGTGCTTCGTGAGGTCGACGCTCGTGATGGTGTAGCCCGGGTGGCAGTTGTCGCAGATCTGCGTGCGCGGGTGCGGTGGGGGCGGCGGCGTGAGGTGGCAGGTGCCGCAGGCGGTCTGGGCCGCGCCGCCCGTCCAGATCGGCGCCTGGTTCGTGCCGCCGCCGCGCAGCAGCGCGCCGTGGCACCAGGTCGACGAGCAGGTCAGGGCCTGGGTATCCCAGACAGGCGCCGCGCCCTCGGTGCGCGCCAGCGGACCGAACGTGAGGTCGGCCGTGCCGTTCGCGTGATCCATCGAGGCCGGCACGACGTGGCACTCCGCGCACTCCATCGGGCCGCGCAGCGGGCCGCCCGCGAGGTGCTTCTGGTGCGCGCCGACCGCCCGCTGCGTCTCGAGCGTCTCGCCGCGCGTTCCGGTGGGCGGCGCCGCGTTCGTGGCGGAGCCGTGGCAGGACTTGCAGTCGAGCGTCACCTCGACCGTGCCGTTCACGTGGGTCGCGAGGGCGACGGAGTCGATGGTGTAGCCGGGGTGGCAGCTCTCGCAGGCCGCGTTCTGCGGGTGGGGCGCGGGAGGCGGCGCGCCGTGGCAGGTGCCGCAGGCCGCCTGGGTCCCGTTCACCGTCGTCCAGGACGGCGCGTTCAGCACGTTACCGCCCGCGAACTGGCCGTGGCAGTAGGTGGAGGAGCAGGTCGCGGTGGTCCGATCCCACGCCGGGACCGCGCCGTTCTTCGCCGCGAGCGTGCCCCACGCGAGCCCGACGCCGCCGTCCGCGTGATCCATCGCGGTCGGGACGAGGTGGCACTCGGCGCAGGCGATCGGGTTCGAGACGACGCCGCCGGCGAGGTGCTGCTGGTGCGCGCCCACGGCGAGGTCGGTGGTGAGCGTCTCGCCGCGCGTGCCGTACGGAGGGGCGGGGTTCTGCACCGAGCCGTGGCACGAGCTGCAGGTCATGCTCTTCACGTCGAGCTTGCCGTCGAGGTGCGTGGCGAGGTTCACGCTCGTCGCGGTGTAGCCGACGTGGCAGAGCTCGCAGGCGGGGTTCTGCGTGTGCGGCGCCGGCGGCGGGGCACCGTGACAGCTGCCGCAGGTGACCTGGGTGCCGTCCACCTTCGTCCAGAGCGGCGCGGTGTGGGCGCCGCCGGCGGCGAGCGTCTGGCCGTGGCAGTAGTTCGCGCAGGTGAGGGCGACCGGGTCGAAGCCAGGCACCGCGCCCCGCGCCGACGCGAGCGGGCCCCAGGCGAGCTGCACGGGTCCATCCGAATGGTTCATCGCGGTCGGCACGACGTGGCACTGCTCGCAGGCGATCGGATTCGCGATCGGCCCGCCCGCGAGGTGCGCCTGGTGCGCCCCCACCGCGCGCTGCGAGGTGAGGGTCTCACCGCGGGTGCCGCGCGGCGGCGCGGCGTTGGCCGCCGACCCGTGGCAGGAGTTGCAGCTCACGGTCGCGTCGATCTTGCCGTCCACGTGGAGGGCCGCGTTCACGGCCGCGGCGCCGTAGCCGCTGTGGCACTCCCCGCAGGCGGGGTTCTGCACGTGCGGCGGGGGCGGCGGCGCGCCGTGGCACGCCGTGCACGCGCGCTGCGAGCCGTCCGCGACCGTCCAGATGGGGGTGCGGTTCGCGCCGCCGGCGAGCGTCGCGCCGTGGCAGTACGTGTTCGCGCAGGTCGCCTGCGCACGGTCCCACGTGGGCGTGAGGAGCACGCCCTGCACGGCGAGGCCGGTGAACGCCACGGTCGCCGTCGGCGCGTCGGCGTGGCCTGCGGACAGCGCGTCGGTGGGGACGGGGTGGCAGATCGCGCAGCCCACCGGGCCTGCGAGCGCGTGCGCCGCCGCCACGTGCGAGGTGTGCGTCCCGATGCGGGCCGCGTCGGAGGCGTTGCCCCAGGTGGCCTTCGGCGGCGCGCCGGTCGTCCCGTCGGTGCCGCCGTGACACATCGTGCAGGTCGTCTTCCACGAGGCGCCGTGGCACTGGGCGCAGGACACGGTGACCGAGCCGCCGACGCCGTCCAGGTTCGCGCCGTGGCACGACTTGCAGCTCGCGAGATCGCGGTTGGCGGAGGCGGCGTGGAACTCGGGGCTCGCCTGGTCCATCCAGGCGACGTCGTGGCCGTTCGGCGAGCGCGTGCCGCACGGGTGGCAGGCCTCGCAGGCGAAGCCCTTCGAGGCGTAGAGCTCGTGGGCGGGAGATCCCGATCCGGCGACGAGCGCCGCAGACTCGGCGCGAGGGGTCGCGAGCTTCGTGGCAGGTGCGCCGGATTCGCCGCACGCGGTGGCGAGGAGCAAGAGGGCTGCGGCGAGCGGCGCGAGCGAGCGAGGCGCGCACGCGCGGCCTGAGGGCTGGCGCAAGGCGAGGCGCGAGGCGCGAGTGCGTCGGGTCGTTTCGGGCACGGCGACCTCTCCCTCACGCGCCGCGCGAAGAATCGGCGTCGTGAAACGGACTACACGTGGATTGGCGCGACCCTAGTGAATGGGAACGAACCGAGAGTTGACCCCGGTCACACGGCCAGTGCGGTCATCCGTCGCACGGGCTCCGCGGAGCGACCCTCGAGAGGCGGCGCGAGGTGACGGGAGGAGGGCGCGAGCGGGGAGGGGAGAGGCAGATGAGAGGCGCCGTCGCCGCTCGCGGGCGGCCGCACACCCCCCCGGCCCCCGCCGGGCGGGAGTGGGGATAAAGA
>NZ_JALCZC010000026.1:0-602 GCF_022690805.1 Anaeromyxobacter sp. SG66 | reverse complement strand
ATGGGCGCGTGCGGGTTGTGTTGAGGAAGTTTAGAGGCGCCGTCGCCGGCCGCGGAGCGATCACCCGCGAGCGGCGACGGCAGGGACTGATGGTCAAATGCGCTGCGACTGCTTCAGCGGCTCGATCAGTCCTTCGCGTGGCACTTGTTGCAGAGCGAGCGCTGGAAGAAGGCGTAGCGCGTCGCCGGGCGGTCGTACATGGCCGCCTTGTACTGAGCCTGCGTCAGGCCCTGGTTGAACTCGCCGTTCGCCATCTCCGTGCCGGCAGCGGCGTCGTTGCCCGGCCACTGGCCGTCGACCGCGACGAAGGGCGCGTTGTTGTTCCAGCGGGAGAGCTGCGGGAACGCCGTGGCGTGCGCGCGGTGGCAGGAGAGGCACATCACGTTCTCGGTGCCCGTCGTCGGGCCGCCGAGCTGCGTGCCGTCGATGACCGCGTGCGCGGCGAGACCGGCAACGTTCGCCGAGCCCTCCTCGAAGGGGATCATCGAGTCGTACGAGGTGGCCTGCGTGCCGGTGAGGTCGCCCGAGCCCTTGTACGCGTTGTAGATGGCCGCGATCGTCGTGCCGAGCGGGTTGCCGGCGAGGTCGTTCGCCTGCGCCGT